>QGUH01000259.1 GCA_003242355.1 Pseudomonadota bacterium | reverse complement strand
GGGGGACTTCGTGCAAGCGTCAGACGTCGAGCAGAGAGGGACGGAGCAGCCGTGGCCGGCGAACGCTCCGGTGCGACCGCGCCCGAGCGAGCCGCAGGAGCTCGAGGCCGCTCTCGATCGGTTGTCGGAGGGCGCAGAGCGCTTTCGAAAGCTCTCGGCGCAGGCGCGGGCCGAGCTGCTCCGAGCGGTGTTGGCCCGTTTCTGGGAGCTCTCGCCAGCGATGGTGGAACTCGGGTGCCGGGCGCGCGGCGTGGATCCCGCGTCGGCCTACGCGGGGGAGGAGTGGCTTTCGGGGCCGGGGATCACCGTGCGCGCCATCCGCGTCTTCGCGGAAACGCTCGAGGAGATCGCGCGGCTCGGCGCGCCGCGCATCGAAGCGAGCGCGGTGATGCCACTGCCGCACGGAGGGCTCGCCGTCACCGTGTGCCCGCGGGACGGCTACGACCGCGTCGCGTTTCCCGCCTGGCAATGCGACGTGTGGGTGGATTGCGACCATCCGAGCCGGCTCGCGGAGCAGCAAGCGGCAGCATACCAGCGCCTCTCGAAAGAAAGCGGCGTTGCGCTCGTGCTCGGGGCGGGAAACGTCGGCTCCATCTCCGTGCTCGACGTCCTGCACCAGACGTTCGCGGAGGGGCGCGTGTGCCTGCTCAAGATGAGCCCCGCGAACGCGTACCTCGGGCCTCTCTTCGAGCGGGCCTTCGCGCCGCTCGTCGAGCGCGGATTCCTGGCGTTCGCCTACGGCGGAGCCGACGTCGGCGCCTTTCTCGTCGGGCATCCCGCCGTGGACGCGCTCCACATCACGGGCTCGGTGGAGACGCACGACACGATCATCTGGGGCCCGAAAGGCCAGGAGCGCGAGGAGCGCCGGCGCGCTGGCCGGCTCCTCGTCACGAAACCCATCACGAGTGAGCTCGGCAACGTGACCCCGGTGCTCGTCGTCCCGGCCGACTACACCGATCGGGAGCTCGAGCGCGCCGCCCGAACCGTCGTGGGGATGTTCCTCGACAACGCCTCGTTCAACTGCGTGACCCCGAGGACGATCGTCACGGCCCGTGGATGGCCGCAACGCGCCGCGTTCCTCGCGGCGATCACCCAGCTCCTCCGCGCAACGCCCACGCGCCTGGCGTACTATCCGGGAGCGCACGCGCTTTACGACCGGTTGCTCGCGACCGTCGAGCCGGGTCGGGCCCAGTTCTTCGGTGAGCGGCGTGACGGGCACCTGCCTTGGACTTTCGTTCCCGGGCTGTCGCCGGAGAGCGATGCGCCGCTGTTCGGCATCGAGCCCTTCTGTTGCATCCTGACCGAAGTGCCGGTCGATGCGAAGGACCCCGTCGAGTTCCTCGAGCAGGGCCCGGCGTTCGTCAACGAGCGGCTCTGGGGAACGCTCAATGCTTCGGTCATCGTTCCGGACCGGCACCTGCGCGACGTGGCGCTCGATCGGGCGCTCGCGCGGGCCGTCCGCGCGCTGCGGTACGGCACCGTGGGCATCAATCTGTGGCCCGCATTCGGCTACGGAATGGGAACGGCGCCCTGGGGTGGCGCTCCGGGCAGCACGCTGGCCGATCCGCAATCGGGCCTGGGCTGGGGGCATAATGCGCTCCTCTTTCAGAGCGCGGTGAAGACCGTCGTGCGCGCGCCGCTGATGGGCCAACCGGAGCCTCCGTGGAATCCGGGCCGAAGGCGGCATGCGCGGCTCGATTGCGCGCTCGCGGCCTTGCAGGCCGACCCGACGCCGCGGAATATCGCGCGCCTGGCGTGGGCCCTCGTTCGTTAGTTGTCTCTCTGCTCGTGAGGCGTTCGTCCGTTCGTTGGGCGCCCGTTCCATCCGCGCGCGGCGAAGGGCGATCGGCTCTCCCCATTGAGCGCGACTCGAGCTCGCACGAGTCCGCCTAGAACGCCGATCGGTTTGACCGATCGGCGTTCTAGCCTCGTTTCGTAGGGGCGGCACGCGCCGCCCCTCCCCGCCGAGGTGAACTCGGCGGGGCCCCTCCCCACGCGGGCACTTAGGCGTGCGCTTCGGAGCACCTCGGGCAGGAGGCTTCGACCCAGCGCCTCCGGTGGTCTGTCGCGCTCGCTCGTGAAGCTTCTTACCAAAACTTTGGTCTCTACTGCCGTCGTGGGGAGTCGGACACTGTAGGATGCGCGAACGACACTTCGGCCCACTCGCGACATGATTCGCTCGAAGGCAGCCGGGATTGCGGCGCCCGGCCGCCAAGCACCACGAGCGCGTTGCGAGCACGCCGACGCACGCACTTCGGTAAGTGTGTCGTGAAGCGTGGGCCATCGAAGCGCCCGGCAACGAGTCGGCCGTGTATCCGAGAGCGCCGTGGGCGGCGAGGCGTCGCGAGAGAACTCTTGAGCTCCCCGCAAAGCTCGGGCAAGCTTGTCGGCACTGTCGACCGCGCCATCAAGACCGGTCGACGACCGGACGCTTATCAAAACACTTACGATCGGACGCTTAGCAAGGAGATTAGACTATCGCAGGGGTCGATGTTGCGGTTCGCAAGGCGCTCGAGTGGTCGAGCTGCTCGAGCACGGGTTCGAGAGTCGTGGATCCCGGGTCCTCGTTTGCAGTCCTTCCCGCGTCGGGGCTCTGCTTCGTTTCCGGATCGGATCGCGACGCACGAAGGCGCGCCCGCGCAAGAGCGCGCAGGCGAGATCGGTGGAGATCATTTGCAACCGGCCCGAATGTTCGGGCATAGTCTTCGAGGTCACGAGCAAGCCGTGTATGGTGCGGGCCCTGGGGTTGTCCCGCAGCATTGAAACTCAACGACATCGTTTTTCGCGGACGGAGCGCATCGAACCGTGAGCTTCGGTCGATAGGCGTTTGCCGTCCGTTCGTATTCCAATAGGCCGTTTCGCGCGCCGTCGAAACACGCAAGCTGGAATTCCTTGTTCTTCACCACTGCCTCGCAGGCCACGAGTTCCGACGAATCAGCAATGTCGATGTCGGCTCGGGTATGGGGCCGATGTAGGCGGTTTGGTGCCACGGCGAGACGCGTCACAAGTCGGCAGAATAGCCATCGATTTCGGGTTTCCTTCGAGTCGGCTGCCCGGCCCGAAGTTGCGGCAAAAATGCTGAGAGGACTAATTGACTCACGTAATCACGTCGTTTAATCAACGCGCTGCGATGGAACCTCCGTTCCTTCGCTTCGATCTGGACCCGAGGAGGATTAAGTGATGAGTCTTAAACCCAAACCGGTAGCCCTTTGGCTTACCGTACCGCTGTTGGCGATGAATCTCATCGCCTGCTGGGACCACGAGGAGGTTCCGCAGATCGGTGGAACTACCGAGTTGTGCGGAAACGGCGAACTCGACGAAGGTGAAGAGTGCGACGACGGCAACCGCAACAATCAGGACGACTGTACCAACCAGTGTACGAAGGCCACGTGCGGTGATGGCATCGTTGCGCTGAAGGCGAAAAACCCGGAGGAGTGCGACGACGGCAACGGCGTCAACACCGACGCGTGCACGAACGAGTGCAAGGCGGCGCGCTGCGGTGACGGCTACAAGCAGCCCGGCGAAGCGTGCGACGACGGGAACGACAAAGACGACGACGACTGCACGACCCAGTGCGCGCTTCCCACCTGCGGTGACGGTGAGGTCCAGGACGGCGAGGAATGCGACGACGGCAACCGTCGCGACGATGACGGGTGCACCAACACCTGCCTCAAGGCGACCTGTGGCGATGGCATCGTGCAGGCCGGCGAGGAGTGCGACGAAGGTGCCAGCAACAAGAACAGCGGCTCGTGCACGCGCGAGTGCAAGGAAGCGAAGTGCGGCGACGGCCACGTTTGGGTGGGCGTCGAGGCGTGCGATCCGCTGAACGACGACAACTGCACGGACGACTGCAAGCTCCCGAGCTGCGGCGACGGCGTGGTGCAGGACGGCGAGGAGTGCGACGACGGGCCGAACGGCAGCGACGAGTGCACCGCCAAGTGCCTCCTGGCCAAGTGCGGCGACGGCATCGTTCAGGGCGAGGAGGAGTGCGACGACGGCAACAAGTCGAACAACGACTCGTGCTTGAACACCTGCAAGGCCGCGCGCTGCGGTGATGGCATCCTGCACAACCAGGACGGCGGTCGGGAAGACTGCGACGATGGCGACAAGAACGGTCCGCTGCCCGCGGTCTGCTCGGAATCGTGCACGCTGAACAATTGCGGCAACGGCGTCGTCGAGCCGGGCGAAGAATGCGACGACGGGGCCGACAACGACGACAACGCAAGCTGCACCAGGAGCTGCAAGTGGAACCGTTGCGGTGACGGGCGCGCGTACCTGAACGTGTCGAACCCGAACAACCCGAACGACCTCGAGGAGTGCGACGACAAGAACGCCGACGACTCCGATGCCTGCCTCAGCACGTGCGAGTGGAACGCGTGCGGCGACGGGAAGCCGTACACGAAGGGGTACAGCGCCACGTACACGTCCGAGAGCGACGGTAACCCGAACGCCGACAACGAGAACCTGCTCGAGCCGTGCGACGACGGGAACACGAGCGACAACGACAGCTGCGTTCGCATTCCCGACGCGTCTCAGTCGAGCGGGTACAGGTGCGAGTTCAACACGTGCGGCGACGGGCGCCCGTACACCACCAAGACGGACGACAACAACCCGAACCCGCTCGAGGAGTGCGACGACGCCAACAAGAGCAACAACGACAGCTGCTTGAACACGTGCGTGTGGAACTCCTGCCACGACGGGTGGCTCTACGAGGTCGAGACCGACCCGAACAACCCGAACGAGCTGGAGCAGTGCGACGACGGCAACACGTCGAACTCCGACGCGTGCGTCGACGAGTGCGTGCCCGCGGCCTGCGGTGATGCCCACACGTGGATCGGCCACGAGCAGTGCGACGACGGCAACACCAACAACGCGGACGGGTGCTCGAATCAGTGCGAGCTTCCGAACTGCGGCAACGGCTTCGTCGATCCGGGTGAGGAGTGCGACGACGGGAACGACAACGACAACGACAGCTGTCTTTCGACCTGCCAGTGGAACCGCTGCGGTGACGGCTTCCGCTACCTCGCGGTGACCGACACCAAGAACCCGAACCCGCTCGAGCGCTGCGACGACGGGAACGGGATCGACACGGATCCCTGCACCTCGGCGTGCGTCTGGAACACCTGCGGCGATGGCAAGGCCTACGTCCTCGACGGGCCGCAAGCCTGCCCTGCCGGACGGGATCCCAATGCCCAGGTCTGTGACATCGACGAGGATTCGTTGTTCGTCTGCAACGACGCCGACCTCAACCCGATGAACGACTGCAGCAACCCGAACGCCCAGGAGGAGTGCGACGACGGCAACGCGATCGACGGGGACAGCTGCCTGTCGACCTGCCAGTTCAACTCGTGCGGTGACGGCGTCGTTTACACGACGAAGACGGACAACTCGAACCCGAACCCCGTCGAGGCGTGCGACGATGCCGGCGCGAGCGCGACCTGCACGGCCACGTGCGAGCCCGTCTCGTGCGGCGACGGCGTGGTCTCGCCGGAAGCCGGGGAAACGTGCGATCCGCAGGCCGATCCTTGGAAGGATGGCGGTGGGTGCACGGCCGACTGCAAGCTCGTGAGCTGCGGCAACGGGGAAGTGGACGACGGCGAGGAGTGCGACGACGGCAACCAGAACAACGCCGACGACTGCACCGATCGCTGCCTGAAGGCCCGGTGCGGTGACGGCTACGTCCAGCCCTTGCTCGGCGAGGAGTGCGACGATGGCAACACCGACAACACCGACAGCTGCACGAACGCCTGCCAGGAAGCGCGGTGCGGCGACGGTGTGCGTCAGGCGAACGAGGAGTGCGACCCCGGTCACCCGGTGTTCCTCAAGGCGAACGGTGAACTCGAAGAGATCGATCTCGACGACCCCGACGCCCGCCGCCTGTACGACGACGCCTTCATCGACGACTCGGGGTTCTGCTCGAACACCTGCGAGCTGCAGTGCTTCCCGAATCCGAACCGTGCCTGGGCGGATACTTGGGAAGGCGAGACGTGCGTGTTCGTGCCGTTCGTGCCGGTTGCGGGCGACACGACGGGCAACCAGTACGA
>QGUH01000258.1 GCA_003242355.1 Pseudomonadota bacterium | reverse complement strand
TTGGTTTTTTCTTTGATATGATCCGGCTATCCACGAGATTCCACCTCTCCCCTTCGTCGGCCGCGGCAGATGGTTATAAGGAGCAGCCTCCATTCGGCGCATTGGACGTGCCCCCGTTTCCACTCGAGCCACCGCTCGGGGAGCTGCCGCCGCTTCCACTCGAGGTGCCGCCGCTGCCGTCGTCGGCCGAGCCGTCGCCGCCGCACGCCGGGGCACCGAGCAGCGCCAGGGGGAGCATCGTGATGGAAAGGAGGGTCGTGGATGAGAGGGCGCGCATGCCGCCCCGCGGGTGCAACGGGTGTACCGCGTTTTTTGTCTCGTAATTCGCGGGGATTTGCCGTTTGAATCCCTCGCGTGAGAGCGCGCCGCGAGGGTCGCGAAGGTTCGCGGCTGGCACAAGCTGGCACAAAGGGCGACCGTCCAGCCCGTGTCGACTGGTTCCTCGTCGGTATGGCGGTGGCGGTGTGCGCCGCCTTCGCACTTCCGGATCCGGGAGCTCGCGGCGGCGCGCTCCACCCCGAGGTCGTGAACAAGGTGGGCGTGGCGATCGTCTTCTTCCTGCACGGCCTGCTCTTGCCGTTCGCGTCGTTGAAGGCGGGGCTCGTGCGTTGGCCGTTGCACGCGCTGGTGCAGGGGACGACCTTCGTCGTGTTTCCCGCGCTCGGGGCGCTCCTCTTTTTGCTCGGCGGTGACCGCGTCGCCCCCGAGCTCGGCGTCGGCGTCGTGTTCTTGTGCGCGTTGCCCTCGACGGTCTCGTCGTGCGTGGCGCTCACTGCGGTCGCGCACGGCAACATTGCAGCGGCCGTTCTGAACGCGACCCTTTCGAGCGTGCTCGGGATCTTTCTCACGCCGCTCTGGCTCGGCGCGATCGCCGGCTCGACCGGACAGGGCCCGTCGGTCGGGACGGTGATCGCGGACTTGGCTCGCCTGTTGCTGTTGCCACTCGCGGTCGGTCAGCTCGCGCGCCCCGTTCTCGGCGAGATCGCGCAGCGTCATCGCGCACGCGTCAGCGTGGTCGATCGCGGCACCATTCTGTTGCTCGTGTACACCTCGTTCTCCGATTCGGTGAAAGCGGGTGTTTGGGATCGGTACGGCGCAGCGCCGGTGCTCGTCGCCTCTGGAGTTGCCGTGTGTCTGCTCGTCGGGGGCATTGGGTTCGCGTCCCTCGCGAGCCGGCTTCTCCGGTTACCCGTGGAGGACCGCATCGCGGCCGTGTTCTGCGGTTCCACCAAGTCCCTCGCCGCCGGAGTTCCGATGGCACAAGTCCTCTTCGGTGCCCACCCGGGGCTCGGCCTGATTCTGCTTCCCATCCTCCTTTATCACGCACTGCAGCTCTTCGTCGGGGGCTCATTGGCGGCGCGGTGGGCAATGCGCTCCGATAGATCCTCTCCGACGCCCCCGCGAGGCTCCGCCTGATTGTTGGATCGCCTCCGACGGGCCCCGCGAGGCTCCGTCTGATTGTTGGATCGTCTCCGACGGCCCGGCGCGGCTCCGCCGGATCCTGCTCTCGAGCCTCGCCCTTCGACGCACTTCGGCTCTCTATGTCGGGACTCACGGTCAGCGCGTCGGGTAACGCGTTCCGAGGTGTCGTCTTCGACGGCTCGCGAGGCTCGGCCCGATTCTGCTCCCGACAGTCGTCGAACGATGCAGTGCAGCTTTTCGTCGTGGAGAGAGCGTTCGGCGGCGCGCTCCGACAGAGACGGACACACTCGAGTTCGATTTTGAGACTGCGGAGTGATGAAGAGGTTAGGAATTCGGGAGTCTCGATTTCCCCACCTTGTCCTCGTGTGTCCGTGGCGCGGGGCCGAGGTCGAGAATCGATATCTCTCGATGGTGGCGTTTTTGTATTTTTCGAGTGGCGCTCGATTCGGCGAGGGCTATAGTTCCAGATCACGAGCTCCCCAGGGGGGAGACGTCATGGTTGCACCGGGAACGCAACTGCTGCTCGTCGATAGCGATCCACGCATCGTTCGAGCCCTGTCCGACGCGCTCGCGAACGAGGGCGTCCGGTGGCGGTGTGTTTCGGGAGCGGGAGCCGCTTTGGCGATGCTCGAATCAGCGACTTTCGACGCGCTGCTTCTGTGCGTCGGGCGATCCGATTCGAGCGCGGAAGAGCTGCTCCGAAGCGTCCTACGCGTCGCTCCCGAGGTCCCGGTGATTCTCGTGTGCGCGGAACACGATGTTTCGGACGCCATTCGGCTGGTGCAGGCCGGAGCGAGCGATTACTTGCGCGTGCCGTTCGTGGCGGAAGAAGCGATTTTCGTCCTGGGTCGGGCGCTCCACGCCGCCCGATACGCCGAACGGCGCTCCCGTCCCGCCGTCGAGCGCATCGAGATGGCGAGCGATTCGCCGGAGATGGGGGAAGCGATCGCGATGGCGGAGCGTGCGGCTCGCAGCCTGACGACCATTCTCATTCGGGGCGAGAGTGGAGTCGGCAAAGAGGTCCTCGCGCGGTACATTCACGACCGGAGCCCGCGCGCTCACTGCCCTTTCGTCAAAGTTCACTGCGCTTCGCTCCCGGAGACGATCCTCGAAAGCGAGCTCTTCGGATACGAGAAAGGCGCCTTCACCGGGGCTGGGGCGCGTAAGCCGGGCCGCTTCGAGCTCGCAGAGGGCGGGACGATCTTCCTCGACGAGATCGGCGACGTTTCTCCCGCCGTTCAAGTGAAGCTCCTGCGGATCGTGCAGGATCGGGAATACGAGCGCCTGGGTGGGACGGACGTGCTGCGCGCCGACGTTCGCATCATCACGGCAACGCATCGAAATCTCGAGCGCATGGTGAAAAATGGCGAGTTCCGCCAGGACCTATATTACCGGCTGAACGTTCTCAAGATTACGGTTCCTCCGCTGCGCGCGCGGCCGTCCGACGTCGAGCGCTTGGCCCTGCAGTTTTGCGCTCGTTTCGCCTCCGCCAACGGTCGCCGCGTGCGGCTCGGGCGCGACGCGCTCGACGCGTTGCAGAGCGCGCCCTGGCCCGGCAACGTGCGACAGCTCCAGAACGTGATCGAGCGTCTCGTCGTGCTCTCGGACGGCGACGTCGTGGGGGCCGAGGACGTAAAGCGGGAGCTCGAGCGCGACGCGTTCGCGGCCCAGGACGAAGGCACGGAAATGAGCGCCATCGAGCTCGGCGCGGCGATTCGCAAGGCCGAGCGCCGGGCGTTGAAGCGCGCGCTCGAGCGTTCGGGAGGAAACCGAGCGCTCGCGGCGCGGCTGCTCGGCGTGAGTCGACGCACGCTGTTCTACAAGCTGCGCGAGCACGCAATCGGATAGTTCGAACGAGAAAGGATCTACGGGGCGGGACTTCGAAAAGACGTGAGCTCGGAACGCGGCGCGGGTCGGACCGAACGCCGGAGCGGACCCGCCCATGAACTGCGGCATCGTTGTGGAGAAGGATGGTCTGAGGGATGAGAGGGAAGAGCATTCGAATACTCGTGATTGGGAGTTTCGTCGCGTTCGTGGGAGCGGCGAGCTGCAGCGCGGGCGACCCGGCGAGCGAGCCCGTGGGGCAATCGCAGCAGGCAGCGTGCGCGTCCTGTGACGATGGCAACGCCTGCACGATCGACACGTGCATCCTGGGGATCTGTACGCACATTCCGAATCTGCTGTCGCCCGGCTGTTGTGACGTGGAAGAAGACTGCAACCCCGGGCAGTGTCGCCTGGCTGCCTGTGTCTTGAACCAGTGTGTGTACAGCTCGATTCTCGGCTGTGAAGAAGACGGCGAGGGCGGCGCTGCCGGGAGCGACGACGGGAGCGCTTCGGGCGAAGACCCCTCGGGCGCGGCGGGAGCAACGGGTGAGGACTCTCCGGGCGCAACGGGCGAGGATCCGTCGGGCGCGGCGGGAGCAACGGGAGAGGGGGGCGCTGCGGGCGAGACGGGCGCCGGCGGCGCTGGCGGCACCGAGAGTGAAGCAGCAGGTGGCGGGGGAGTGGGGGGTTCTTTCGGAGGAAGCGGCGATGGGGGGACTGGAAGTCGGAGCCCGGTGGGTGCTGCTGGCGCGAGCGAGGATGATCCGTCGGAGGGAGCAGGCGCCAACGGTGGCCAGAGTGGCTCTGGAGACGACCAAGGCCATGGTCCGGGCGAGGGCGAAGGCAAAGGCGAAGGCGGCGCAGAGAACTCGCCCGAAGCACCGGATCCGCACGACACGTTCGGCAACGGAGCCGCGGGTGAAGCTGCTGAGAGTGGCGTTCCGTTCGTTGCGGGAACGGAGGCCGAACGCTCGTACACGCTGCGGGGGGGAGGGTGCGCCCTCGTTCCGCTCGGAACAGCGAGCCGTGGCGCTCTCGGCGTGCTCGCGGCGGCCGCGGTGCTCGTGGTGTTGCGCCGCCGCCGCGCCGTTTCGGCGCCGTTCACCCTCGTCCTCCTCGGAGTCGTCACGGCGGCACGGCCTGCCGCGGCCACCACCTTTTCGTATCAGCGCTATCCCGCGCCAGCGGCTGCCGAGGATCTCTTTTGGCTCGAGCGCGCCGCCCCGGACGTGGGACATCTTCGCCCCTTCGCGCGGCTCACGCTCGCTTATGCCGACGATCCGCTCGTCGCCGTCAACGAGAACGATCCCAACGACGAACGCGCGATCGTCGATACCGAGCTCGCCGCCCACGCGTCCATCGGCCTGAGCGCGTTCGACCGCGCCACGGTGGCGCTACTCGTTCCCGCGTACTCGCAGAGCGGCGCACCCCAAGACGTGAACGGTCAGTCGTTGGCGGTGGGTGGGGCGGCGCTCGGCGCTCCCGGCGTGGACGTGCGGACACGGGTGACCGATCACGGCGCTCCGGTGGAGGTCGCGCTCGCGGGCACGGTGCGGTTCCCCGTCGGATCGCGATCGGCGCTGGTCAGCGAAGAGACGACCTTCGCGCCGCGTCTCCTCGCGACGCTGCCGTTCGGATCGCGCTCCTTCGTCGGCGCGTCCGCCGGCGTGACGCTGCGCTCGCCCGCAAGCGCGGGCGACCTGCGCGTGGGCTCCGAGGCGTTCTTCCGCGGAGGCGTCCTCTATTCCTTCGCCCAGAACTTCGGGGCAACCGCAGAAGTGGCGTTGGCGACTCCGTTCGACGACGCTTTCGAGGAGGCGTACACGCCCGTCGAGGGGATGGTCGGCGCGCGCTACATGCGCGGACGGTTGACGGCGGGAGCGGGCGTGGGTGCGGGTCTGGCTTCCGGCTTCGGAACGCCCGATCTGCGCGTTCTGTCGATGCTCGGTCTGGCGCTCGCGGGCGCCGCCCCGCCCGGTTCGCGCCCGCTGCCCTCCGATTCGGACGGAGACGGCGTGTTCGACTCCCACGACAAGTGCCCCACGGAAGCCGAGGACCGGGATGGATTCGAGGACGACGACGGCTGTCCCGAGGTGGGCCCCGACACGGATGGGGACGGCGTTCCCGATGCGGCGGACGAGTGCCCGAGCGCAGCCGAGGATCGGGACGGATTCGAGGACGACGACGGCTGTCCGGACGCCGACAACGACGCCGATGGCGTTGCCGACACCCACGATCGGTGCCCGATGGATCCCGAGGATCGAGACGGCTTCCAAGACGACGACGGCTGCCCCGACCTCGACAACGATGGCGACGGCGTGGTCGACACGAGCGATCGCTGCCCGCTCGACCCCGAGACGATCAACCAAATCGACGACGACGACGGCTGTCCGGATCTCGTCCGCGTCGAAGCCGACGAAATCCGCACGCTCGAGCCGATCTACTTCGAGACCGGCACCGCGCGGATCCAGGATCGGAGCCTGACGCTCCTTTCGGAGATGGGACGCGTGATCGTGAGCCGTCCCGACCTGGGGCGCATTTCGATCGAGGGCCATACGGACTCCCAGGGCTCGTTGGCACACAATCAGCGCCTGTCGGAGGAACGCGCGGCGGCCGTGCGGACCGCGCTCATCGCCGCGGGTGTTCCGCCGGAGCGCCTGCACGCCGTTGGTTATGGCGAGTCCGTCCCCATCCCCGACAACACGACGGAGGCCGGACGAGCGCGAAACCGGCGCGTCGAGTTCCGATTCCTGCCCGACCCCCCCGACGGAGCGCAGTGATGAGTCGGCGAAAAGCGAGG
>QGUH01000257.1 GCA_003242355.1 Pseudomonadota bacterium | reverse complement strand
CGGCGATCCGATAGCCCCAACACGTCGCGTCGCCGTCGCGCGTGAGCGCGCACGTGTACCCGCCGCCCGCCACGAGCTCGACGACGTCTTCGACGGGCTCGGGGCGCTCCGGCTCGCGCAGCGCGGGAATCGAGCCGCCGCCGACGAACCCCGGAACCGTGCGGTGCCACTCCGAAAAAGCGGGCTCCGGCGTGCCGAGCTGCCACGAGTCGTTCTTGCCCCAGCACTCGACGCCGCCGTTCTCGAGGATCGCGCACGTCACGTCGTTGCCCGCGGCGATCGCCTCGACGTCGGTGAGGCCGGCAACGTCGTCCCACGGGCGATACATCGTTCCCCGGGTGCCGTTCCCGAGCTCGCCGAAGTCGTTGGAGCCCCAACAACGCACCGTGCCCGTCTGGCGAAGCGCGCACGCGTGCGAGTTGCCGGCTGCGAGCGCGACCGCATCGTCGAGGCCGAGCACCTCCTTGGCCTCGAGCGCGTCCTGGTGGACGCCGTTGCCGAGCTGCCACTCGGCTTGCCGCCCCCAGCAGCGGACCGTTCGGTCCTCGATCAAGGCGCAGGCGAACCGGGCGCCGACGGTGATGGCCACCGCCGAGGCCACGCCCTGCACTTGCACGGGCTCGTCGCGATCGTCCTTGGTGCCGTCGCCGAGCTGCCCGTTCAGATTGCTGCCCCAGCACCAGACGGTTTGATTCTCCCGGAGCGCGCAGGCGAAGGCCTCGCCCCGCCCGATCTGCAGCGCATCGTCGATGCCGCTCACGGTCACGGGAGCGAAGGCGCTCCTCGTGTCGCCGTTGCCGAGCTGTCCGGCAGTGCCGGAGCCCCAGCAGCGGATCGAGCCGTCGTCGATGAGCGCGCACGCGGCATCGTTGCCGGCCGCGATCTGCGTCGCGCCGGAAATGCCGACGGGCTCGACGGGAACGAGGCTCCTTTCACCGCGGTCCCAACCGAGTTGGCCGGATTGGTCGTCCCCCCAGCAGCGCACGGTGCCGTCGTCCAGGAGCGCGCAGCTGAACGTCTCGCCGACCGCCACGCTCACGGCCGAGTCGATGCCGGACACCTCGGTGGGCGGCTTGCCCGCGCCCTGAGTCCCGTCGCCAATCTGTCCATCCGCGTCGTATCCCCAGCAGCGGACCGTGCCGTCGGTGACGACGGCGCAGGCGTGCCGTTCGTGGAGCGCGAGGGCCCGTGCCTTCAGCGCTTCGGTGCTCGGCTCGCCGCCGTTGCCCGCAATCGCCCCGGTCGAGCCGCCGGGCGGTTTCCCTCCGTCGCCACCGCCCGCGCCGGCACTCGGCGGGAGCTCGTCGGGATCGGCCGCGCCGCCGTCACCGTTCTGCGCGCCGCCGCCCGAGCCTCCGTTGCCCGGCATCACGCCGGAGTCGCCCGCGTCGCCGAACGGTCCGCTTCCCGCATCTGCGTGCCCCCCCTCCCCCTGGCCGGGAGCGCCCGATCGCGGCGACGACGTTCCGCCACCCCCCGAGCTGCCGCCCGTGGAAGGCGCCACACAGACGTCCGACGAGCACGCGAGCCCCGCCTCGCAGGTGCCGCTGCCGTAGCAGGCGCAGCCTTCCTTGCCGATGCAGGCGTCGAGCCGTTTGCCACCTTCGTCGCAGGCGCCGAGCGCGACGCCGACGGCGAGCAGCGCGCAAAGCGCGCGCCCGGGCACTCGATCGGGGATACGCGACCAAAGCATCCAACCACCCATGGGGGCGGCAACTATGCCACGGTCGCCTGCGCCGTCACGCGTCCGTCGCCCATCGAGACACGGGCTCTCCGCGACGGTTCGCCATCCGAACCAACGAAAAACGATTGGATTTTCGCGACGTGGAAGCACGGTTCGCCAATCGGGGCTACAACGCCGGTGCCCGAACCTGCCTTCGTCCCGGAATGACACCCTCCACACCCGAATCCGCACCCGTTGCTCTCGTCGACGTGCACGCGCACCTCACGCACCCGCGCCTGCTCGAGAGCATCGATGCGGTCATCGCCCGGGCGCGCGCGGCCGGTGTTTCCCACATCGTGTCGAACGGGCTCAACCCCGAGGACAACGAGCGCGTCCTCGCGCTCGCCGAACGGTTCGACTGCGTGCGCCCGGCGCTCGGCTTCTATCCCGTCGACACCGTCATCACCGACATGCGCGCGGCGGGAGCGCACTATCCGCGAGAAGGCCGGGAGTTCACTGCCGAAGAAGGCGTTTCGTGGCTCGAGCAGCACGTCGAGCGCGCCTTCGCCGTGGGCGAGATCGGGCTCGACGGGTACTGGGTGCCCGAGCCGTTCTGGGAGAAGCAAGAAGCCGTCTTTCGAAAGCTCGTTCGGCTCGCGCTCGAGGCCGACAAGCCCATCATCGTGCACACGCGCAAGCGCGAGCGGCGCACGCTCGAAATCCTCGACGAGCTCGGTGCTCGGCGCGTCGACTGGCACTGCTTCGGCGGCAAAGTGAGCCTCGCGCGTCAAATCGCCGAGCGCCCCGGCCACTACTTGTCGATTCCGGCCAACGCGCGGCGCTCCGAGAGCTTCACGCGCATGCTCCAAACGCTCCCGCGCGATCGCCTCTTGCTCGAGACCGACTGCCCGTATCTGAGCCCCGACAAGGAGCGCTCGAGCGAGCCCGCCGACGTCGCCGGCACGGCGCGCTACGCCGCCGAGCTCTGGAACGTGTCCGAAGCGGAAGTGACGCGGATCGTCGCCGAAAACTTCGCGACCTTGTTTCGGCTCTGACGCTCGACCTGGATTTCGGGCAGACGAAGCCCGAAATCCAGACTCAGTTGCGTTCGAGCTCGAGCACGAGCAGCGTCGTCGGCACGAGCGGACCGCACCCCGTGCACTTTTCGGCGTCGCACGCTGCGGCGCATTCGTCACGATACCGTTACGGTGAGCGTTCCACGCGGCGCCGCTTCCGACAGAGCGAGCTCGACCTCGAGATCGACGCTGTCGTAGCCGTCGAGCTCGAGCCCGAAACGCCGATCGGTCGAACCGATCGGCGTTCTTGGGGCGAGGAACGGTCAGGAATGCGCCGACGATGGGGCTTGGCGCTCTCAGCCGTGCGCGATGGCCCAGGGATGGCCGCCTGCGGACCGGGCCGGGCGCGCGCGCCCTTCTTCCGTTTGCGGCGCTGGCTCGCGCTGGACGAGCCGTGGCTCGTGCCGGCTCCTCTCGTTGCGCTCGTGCGCTCGGACGGTGGCGCGCGGCAGGCGCGCCACCGCAGGGGGACTGAGAATGCGGCGCGATTCGAGCCCGCACGACGGACACGGCGCGTTCGCGCGCGCGTCCGCCATGCGCCCCATGCCCTCGAAGGCGCCGTGCACGGTGCACTCGTATTCGTAAATCGGCATGGCACTACCGAACGACGGCGAGATCGGGCCCGATCGGAACCGCGCGCGTGGGGCCGCTCGCGCTCGGGCGGATGTCGAAGGAGAAGATCTCGGTCGGGAGCGCGAGCGTGGCGCACGCGTTCGGGATGTCGACGATGCCGCTGATGCGGCCCTCGACCGGCGCCGTTCCCAGGATGGCATATGCCTGTGCGCCCGTATAACCGAACTTCTTCAGGTACTCGATGGCGTTCAAGCACGCCTGGCGGTAGGCGACGTGCACGTCGAGGTAATGCTGCTTTTCGGCCTCGTCGACCGAGATCCCCTCGAAGATGAGGTACGAGGAATACCGCGGCTCGAGCGGGCTCGGCTCGAAGATGGGGTTTTTGATCCCGTACTTGCTCATGCCCTGCTTGATCAGGTTCACGCGGATGTCGAGATAGCCGGCCATCTCGATGGCGCCGCAGAAGGTGATCTCGCCGTCGCCCTGCGAGAAGTGGATGTCGCCCATCGAGAGGCCGCCGCCTTTCACGTACACGGGAAAGTAGGCGGTCGAGCCGCGCGACAGATTCTTGATGTCGCAGTTGCCGCCGTGCTCGCGCGGGGGCACCGTGCGGGCGGCCTCGGCCGCCGCTGCGCGCGCGGCGTCCGGCTTCATTCGCCCGAGGTGCGCGGTTTCCGCGTACGGCAGCGTCGCGAGCGGGGGCACGCGCTCGGGGTTGCTGTCGAACAGCGCTTTTTCGCGCTCGTTCCAGCGCATGAGCAGCTCCCGCGACGGCAAACAGCCGATCAGTCCCGGGTGCATGATCCCCGCGAACTCCACGCCGGGGATGTGGCGCGAGTTGGCGTAGATGCCACTGAAGCTCCAGCACGCCTTGCGCGCCTCGGGATAGTGCTCCGTCAGAAAGCCGCCGCCGTTCTCTTTGGCGAAAATCCCGGTGAAGCCCCATTGGGAGCTCGCGAGGACCCCGACGTCGAGAATGTCGCACACCAAAAGGTCGCCCGGCTCGGCGCCTTCGACGCCGATGGGCCCGCTCAAGTAGTGCACCTTGCTCAGATCGACGGTTTTGATGTCGGTGGCCGAGTCGTCGTCCCGGATCTGCCCTCCGGTCCAGTCCACGCATTCGACGCGGAACTGATCGCCGGGTTTGACCCACGCCACCATGGGGATGTCGGGGTGCCAGCGGTTGTGCAGCACGTCTTGCTTCGTCGGCGATTCCTTCACATCGACTTTGATCAGCGTTTCCATCGTCGGTTCTCCTCCGCAAATCGCGAATCAAATCGAGAGCATCTTTCCGAGCGCGCGCTCGTCGAGGCCGGCCCTGGGCGCCTCGTGGATGATGCGACCGCGCGAAAGCACGACGACGCGGTCGGCGACGTCGAGCGCGAAGCTCAACATCTGCTCGGTGACGAGGATGGTGAGCCCGCGCTCGTCGCGGATGCGCTTGAGCACGACGGCGAGCTCCTTGATGATCGAGGGTTGGATGCCCTCGGTCGGCTCGTCGAGCAAGAGCACCTTGGGCCGGCTCGCGAGCGCTCGGGCGATGGCGAGCTGTTGTTGCTGCCCGCCCGAGAGATTGCCGGCGCGCCGCCGCCGCATCTCCTTCAGAATGGGAAAGAAGTGGAACAGCTCCGGGGGCGCGCGACGCTCGCCGCGCACGAGCCCCGCTTCGACGTTCTCCTCCACGGTCAGCGTCGGAAACACGAGGCGCCCCTGCGGCACGTACCCGAGGCCGGCCGCGACGCGCTCGTGCGGCGAGCGGCCCGTGAGCTCCTCCGTGCCCAGGCGAATCGCTCCGCCGCGCACGGGTAAGAGGCCGATGAGCGCTTTCATCAGCGTGGTCTTGCCCATGCCGTTCAGGCCCAAGAGCGCGACGATTTCCGCCGACCGCGCGCTCACCGAGAGCCCTTCGATGACCCGACTCTGGCCGTAGCCGACGCCGATCGAGTCGACCTTCAACACTGCTTCGTCCACGCGACACCTCAGTGGCCCAGGTACACTTCGATCACCGCCGGATCGTTCTGCACGACATCCATCTTCCCCTCCGCGAGCCGCCTTCCTTGGTGGAGCACCGTGACGCGGCTCGCGATGCTGCGAACGAACTCCATGTCGTGCTCGACGACCACCACCGCTCGCCCTTGCGCGAGGCGCAGCACGAGCTCCACCGTGCGCGCGCGCTCGATGACGCTCATGCCCGCCACCGGCTCGTCGAGGAGCAGGAGCTCCGGATCCTGAATCAGAAGGGCGCCAATCTCGAGCCACTGCTTTTGGCCGTGGCTCAGGGATTCGGCCTTTTCGTGCAGGTGGTCTTTCAGGTACACGAGCTCGGCGACTTCCTCCACCTTGCGCGTGACCTCCGCCGTGCGTCGGAAGCGGTACGCCGAGAACCATCCGCGCGAGTCCGGAAACGACATTTCGAGATTCTCGAAGACCGTCAGCGATTCGTAGACGGATGGGGTTTGGAATTTCCTGCCCACGCCCTTGCGAACGATCTGGAACTCGCGAAGCGCCGTGAGCTCGATACCCTTGAATCGGATGCTGCCGGAGGTGGGTTTCGTCTTTCCGGAGATGAGGTCGAGCAGCGTGGTCTTGCCGGCGCCGTTCGGGCCGATGATGGCGTGGACGCCGTTCGCGCCGACGTAGACGGTCAGGCCGTCCACGGCTTTGAAGCCGTCGAAGGCGACGGTGAGATTCTCGATCTCGAGAACGTACGGATCGTGCATGGCGAAAACCTCCG
>QGUH01001265.1 GCA_003242355.1 Pseudomonadota bacterium | reverse complement strand
GGCCGTTTTGCGCCTGCGGTTTTCCCCCACTTTCCCCAGCCCGCGGGTGCGCGCGCCCCCGAGCGCCATTGCCGCTTCCGGGTCGGGGGCTCGGGGGATCCGCCCTTCGAGCAGCGCCGCGAGCTCGTGATGCGCCCCCTGTGCGACGTACAGCGACTGCAAGCGCAGGACCGTCTCTTCGTGCCCGAGGTCGAGCTCCGCCGCGCGTTCGAGCGCGATGCGGCCCCGCTCCGGATCGCCCACGTGGTCGAGCCACAGCACCGCGGCACGATGCCAGGCGGCGGCCGCGTGCTCCGCGACCTGGCTTGCGCCGGCGAGGGTTTCGTAGGCGCGTGCCGCCTCGGCGAAGTCGGCGGCACGCTCGAGCAGCCGAGCGAGCGTGGCGAGCGCGACGGGGTGCTCCGGAACGGCTTCGAGCGCCTGGTCGACGAGAGCGCGCGCCTCCGCCAGGCGATCGAGCCGTGCGGCGGCTTCGGCCGCCCGCAGCGACAGCGTGGCGCGATCGAGCCCCGGAGACGCCAACGCGGCCAGCGTGCGATTCGCCGTGAGCAAGAGCTCCGGATCACACGCGGGATCGAGCGCGAGCGCGCGCAGCGCCCACAACGCGTCGGGGCGTTTCTCGACGGCGCGCGCGAGCAGCGCGCGGCGCTCGCTGGCCTCCGTTTCGGCAGGAAGCAGGCGCAGGGCGAGCAGCGCCGCAGCGGCGGCCTCCTTGCCGTCGAGCACCGCGGAGAGCGCCCGTTCGACCGACGCGAGCTCCTCGCCGGCCGCGCTGGCGAGCAGCGCGGCTTCGAGCCCGCGCAGCGCCGGCAGGTGCTCGGGCGCGACCGAGAGCGCGGCTCGGAGGTAACGCAACGACGCGTCGTGATCGCCCCGCGCGCGAGAGAGCTCGGCGAGCCGCTCGAAGATCTCGCGCCGTCGCTCGGGATCGTGCTCGGCTTCCGCTTCGCGTTCGAGCGCCTCGAGCGGCGCGGTGGCGTCCTCGACCCGTGTGGCGAGCCGCTCGATCAGTGGACGCGCGAAGCCCTGGGGCTCGGCCTCGAGGGCGCGCTCCGCCGCGCGATAGGCGTGCTCGACGTCTCCCGACCGCTCGTACTCGAGCGCTGCCACCAAGAAGAGCTCGGCGCGATCCGTGCTCGCCGCTTCCGCCGCGGCCTCCCACGCGCGTGCGCGATTCGAATCGGCGGCAGGCGAGAGTTGGGCGAGCCACTCGACGAGCGCGAGATCGCTCGGAACGATCTCGAGGGCCTCTCGGAGCAAGGTCGCCGCCCGGCTCGCATCCTGATCGGCAACGAGCAGCGCTTCGCGCACGAGCTCGAAGGCAGTCTCTTCGGCATCGCTGGCGAGCGCGCGTCGCGCGCGCATCCAGGCGAGCCTCCCCTCGAGATCGAGACGCTCGTGCGCTGCCTCTTCGCCGAGTCGGTGCACCGCGAGCAGGTTCGGATCCGCTTCCCGAGCGCGCTCGAGCGCGATGTCGAAGAGCGTCGTATCGTTCGTGCCGGCCCGGAGCGCCGCCTCCAAGAAATGGAGTGCCGCGCGCGGTCCGGGCGGCTCCGCCATGGCGAGCTCGAAGATCAGCTCGGCAGCGCGCTCGCGGCTCACGCCCGGGAGCAGCGCCCGCAGCGCGCCCTCGGAGGTCGGATCGGCCTCGAGCGCGCGCTCGTAGCTCGCGCGTGCCCCTTCGGTGTCGGCGTGGAGCTCGCGCACG
>QGUH01001264.1 GCA_003242355.1 Pseudomonadota bacterium | reverse complement strand
CCCCCCACGCCCCCAACCGGGGCGCTTCCCCCCCCCCGCCCCGACTACCCCCCCCCCGTACGGTCGAGCCCAAACCCTTCGTGCAGGGTGCGCCCGGCGAGCTCGGTGTAGCGCGCCGCGATGATGCACGAGATCTTGATCTCGCTCGTGCTGATCGCCTGGATGTTGATGCCCTCGGCGGCGAGCAGACCGAACATCTTGGCGGCGACGCCCGCGTGCGAGCGCATGCCGAGCCCGACGATGGACACCTTCACGATGTCCGGATCGTATTCGACCGTCGCCCCGACCTCGCTCGCGGCCTGCTCGATCACGTCCTTGATGCGAGGCAAGTCGGTTTTCGAAACGGTGAACGTGACGTCGGTGCGCGCATCGCCCGCACGCGACGGACTCTGGATGATCATGTCCACGCACACGTTCCGCTCCGCGAGCAACCCGAAGATCTTGGCGACCACGCCGGGCTTGTCGGCGACGCCGGCGAGCTGCACCTTGGCCTCGCCCTTGTCGTACGCGATGCCCGTGACCACCTCGGTCTCGAGCCCTTCCTCGCCCACCACCAGGGTGCCGGTCCGTTCGCTGAACGACGAGCGCACGTGCACAGGGACTCCGTACTTCATGGCAAGCTCCACCGAGCGAATCTGGAGCACTTTGGCACCGAGCGAAGCAAGCTCCAGCATTTCCTCGTAGCTGATACGCTCGATCTTGCGGGCGGCCGGGCACACGTTCGGATCCGTCGTGTAGACCCCTTCGACGTCCGTGTAGATTTCGCAGACGTCCGCCTTGATCGCGGCGGCGATCGCCACGGCCGTCGTGTCGGAGCCGCCCCGCCCGAGCGTCGTGATGTTGCCCTCGGCGTCCACGCCTTGAAAGCCGGCCACGACGGCGATGGAGCCGTCCTTCACCGTACGCTGGAGGCGCGCATCGTCGATGGTGCGAATACGCGCCTTGGTGAAGGCGCCGTCGGTCTGCACCTTCACCTGGTGACCGAGCAAGCTCTGCGCCTGGCCGCCGAGCGCCTGGATGGTCATGGCCATCAACGCGGCGCTCACCTGCTCGCCCGTCGAAACCAACGCGTCGAGCTCGCGCGCGTCGGGTGTCGCGGAGATCTCGTGCGCCAACGCGAGCAGCCGGTTGGTTTCTCCGGCCATCGCGCTCACGATCATGACGACGTCGTTACCGTCTCGCTGCGTGCGAAGCGCCCGCTCGGCGACGGCGCGCATTCGCTCGAGATTCGCGACCGATGTTCCGCCGAACTTCTGAACGATGAGGGCCAAGCGTCACGCCCGTGTGCCTCGAACGGCGAGGCACCGAAAGATGCCGTCCCCGATGGGGGCAGCTGACGGAAACGTCTAGCGCAAGCCGCTGAAAAGACCCAGATCTTCCGTTCCGACGCGAATCGCTGCCCCGATGGGTGTCGGCTGCGCCGCGCGGCGCGTCAAGAAGAGCCGAGGACCCGCACGAGGACGAGCCTTCGGCCGACTGCGATGCTCGTCGCATCGCCGGAGCTCGGTCGATTCGGTGCACGAGGAGGGAGTCGAACCCACACGCCTTTCGGCGCCGGAACCTAAATCCGGTGCGTCTGCCAGTTCCGCCACTCGTGCGTGGGGCGCACGATATAGCACTGTCGGCGTGCGACCATGGCGTCGAGCCCCAAAACGCTGGCCAGGGGGCCGATGAAACCGCGATCCCGGCTTTCGCGAAACACATTGGG
>QGUH01001263.1 GCA_003242355.1 Pseudomonadota bacterium | reverse complement strand
AAGGGGGGGCAGGCGAGGGGGTTCTTTTTGAGGGCCGCGTCCGTGCCCCGTTCGGTGCGGGGCGCCCGCATCCCCGCCATGCCCTGCCCGGAGTGCGGGCCGAGCTTGAGCGTGACCGGGGTGTCCGACGTGGCGCAGAGCACCAGATACCGATCTCGGCCCGAGCTTTGCGCGCGTCCCACGATGGCCCCCGTGGCGTCGACGGCCGTGACGTCTACGTGCCCCACCTCGTCGGAGGGCACCACGAGGACGTCCAGGCAACGCCCCTCGTCGACGGTCACCGTGGCGCGCGTCGGCACGCGCGGGTCGAGCGCGAGCACCTCTCGCCGAACTTCCTGCCACGCGCCCCCGAGCTCTCGCCGGTGCTCCGCCAGCCGCTCCTCGAGGTTGCGCACCATCTCGGACTGGTTCGTGGTGGCGCCGGCTGCGTGGCGAATCCCGTACAGCCGGGCCGCGCGCTGCGCCTCGTTCGGTTTCACGCGCGCCGCGCCGAGGGCGACGAGCCCATGACCGGCAGCGATGCGGGCGGCCACCCACACTCTCGGAGGATGGGGCGGACAGATCAGAATCGCCGGCGTCCTGTCCGGCGCCTCGTCGATGCCGACGACGCTGCCGTCTTCGGCGTACGCGAGCAGATCGAGATCCTCCACCGTTTCTCCGGCACGGGCGATCACGACCGCACACTCGTCCTCGGGGATCGAGAGCATCGACGAGATGCGATCGCCGGCCATGCCCGCGTCCACGGCGAGCACGGTGGCGTCGCCGTTCATCGGCCCGAAGAGCCGACTTCGCTCGGGCCGAGGTGCCGCGCCGAAGCTGCTGCTCGGTGCTCTGGCGCCCCCCTCCGGGCTGCGCGAGCACGAAAGGCAGAGGAGCAGCGCGAAAACGACCTTCCTCATCGCACGAGCTCCTCGCCGAGCGACAGCCGGCCCGTTTGCCACATGGCGAAAATCCAAATCACGGCCGACCCGCGTGCGTCGGCCTCGATCAACGCGCGGGTCTCGGATCGCGCGCAGAACGAAACGAGGGTGCCGTCGCCTTCGAGGCCCCCGTGGTTGTGAGAGACGATACCGCCCGGAGCCGCCGCGAGCGCGAGGCCGAGCGGGCGCCCTTCGAGAGCGGCCAGAACGCCCACGTAACAGGCACCGGGTTCGACGGCGACGGGCATCAGCGTCGATCCCTGCACGCCGAGTGCCTGATCCACCGGTGAGCCGAAAACGCGAACCCCGTGGCGGCGCAACACCGCTGCGACGCGCGCGCGCACGCCGCTGCCCCACGCTTCAGGAAGTCCTTCGGGAAACGCCCACCGAGCGGACATCACCCACACGGGGCTTCGTGCCGGGGCGCCGGCGAAATCCACGGCGAGGCGTGCCGTATCCGCGGCACACACGCTCACGGCCGCATCGAGCCCATCCCCGCGCTCGACGGACACCACGCTCGCGGGCCCGGCCACATCGGGCAGGACCGTGAGCTCGTACGCCTCGCGCCGCAGCGTCGCGGGCTCGGCGAGCAAGTCGAATCGGTAACAGCCGGCTTCGAGCGTGCGTTCCAGGCTGCCCGTGCCATCCGACGAGCTCACGAGGCGCTCGCGAGCGAGCAGCGTACCGCCGTCGCGCTCGAGGCGGGCTTCGGCCGTGCGGGAGCGCACCGCAATGGGGAGCGGGGGAGGGCGAGGCTCGTTTCCAGCGAGCGGTCGCACCGGACCCGGGT
>QGUH01000256.1 GCA_003242355.1 Pseudomonadota bacterium | reverse complement strand
ACCCCGAAGCCTGTCGGATGATGCCCATTGTCCGACTGACACCCCTCGCGCCGTCTCCGTGATGCCCATCATGGAGGCGGCGCGAATGCTTTTCAAAGAGGTGGCGTCGTAACAAACTGGGGCACCCAAGATTTCGCGATCTACGTGGTGGCGAGCTGGACCAACGAGACGGTCTACACGCCGGAGTACTCGGGCTACGGGCTTCTGGTGTGCAAGCCCGCGGCTCACGCCCCGTACACGGGACCTTGTCTGCTCGCGGGATATCCCTCGACGGCTACGGCTGCGAGCAGTTGTTTCGGGGCTCAGGTCGATACGGAGCATTACGTTCTCAGCACCGAGGCCGGGTTCAACGACGGTATCTTGAGGCTCTACTCGGCGTTGCGGCGTGGGGGATCCACGCTGGAGCTTCGGGTCGATGGGCGCTCTATCGCGGCAGCTCCCATTCCGAGCGATTTCGACGTCAGCTCTCCGAACAACCCCGTTCGCATCGGCGGTCAGGGTAACAGAGATCAGGCTCTTCGCGGGGTGATCGGCGAGATCGTGATGATTCGCGGGGAGAGCGCGGAGCAGGACCTCCAGGCGCTCGAAGCGTACTTCGTCGACTTGTACGGGCTCGGTCGTTGAGCGCCCACCCGCAAAAAGAAGGGGCGGGACTCGGCGACGTTGCGGCCGCCAAGTCCCGCCCCGTTTGGCTGTCGTGCACTCTCTGTCGACGCGAGCAATCTCGCCGTACACGAGACGCGAGCACCTGCGTCCCCCACGACAGCACGCGTGTTCGGACGTCCTCGGAGCAGCGCGACCGAAGGCGTCAGCGGCTGAAGTATGCGAGTGCCGCCGTGAGCCCCGTTCCCAATGCGGGAGCGCCCGCGCTTTGATCCGCCCACCCCCACGTCGAGCCGTCATTCAGGGTCCAGCGGACGTACAGCTTGCCGTCGTTGCCTCGCACGAAGATGTGGCGCGCGATATCCGCGGGAGTGACGGACGTGGAGCTAGCCGGCGCTCCGGGGATGCGGTAAACGGTGGCGGACAGGGCGGATACCGAGCTCACACCCGACGGCTTGCCGTGGTTGATCCACACCCAGCTGCTGCCGTTCCACTGGCGTTCGTACAAGTTCCCGTTGGTCGCCGTGACGTACACGCTCTGGCGCCGCTCGCCGTTGACGGTCCAAGTGACGGCGGCAGGAGCACCCGTCGTGAGCGACGTCCCCGACGGCTGACCCAAGTCGGCCCAGCTCCAGCCAGTCCCGTTCCAATGATAGGTCCACAGCTTGCCGCCCGACGTGGTCCAGAAGTAGATCCAACGCTTGTTCAGATCTCGATACGTGATGGCGGTGTGCCCATTGATCGTGCCTCCGCCGGGGCCGCCGAGGTCGCCTGTCCAGGTATTCGCGGCGCCCACGCCATAGGCGAGCTGCAGCTTGCCGTCGGTGCGCCGCACGAATGCGTACAAGCGCTCTTCCGTCTCGCCGAAATCGCGGAAGCTCACGGCGGAGACGCTGTGCAGATTGACCCCACTGGGCTTCCCGATGTTGACCCAGCTCCACGCAGATCCGTTCTAGTGTCGGGAGACCAGGCTGTTCCCGCTGTCCACGGCGAACGCATGAATCTTCACGGGCGATTCGGCGAACGAGCCGTTCGGTCCCTTGCCGTAGTCTCTGTAGGAGACGACAGAGGGAGCGGAGATCAGGTCCTTGTCGCTCCAAGAAACGTTGCTCCAGCTGGTGCCGTTCCACCAATGGACGACGAGATCGCCATTCGAAGCCGTGGAGAAGAGATGGACCTGATGTCGGTCCCCGACCCGCGTCGCAATCGCGGAGCCGAGCTGATCGACATCGACGGTCGAAAGCTCCGACCAAGACCAGCCGGATCCGTTCCACCAATTGACGTTCACGTCGCTTCCGGCGTCCTTGACGAAGGCCAGCAGTCTCTGTGCTCCCGGCGTGCCGTAGACGTCGTTGCGGCTCAGTGCAGTGCGGTCGCTTGCGGATAGAATCGTATTCGAGTTGCAGAACCCGGAAGTGGTGATGGAGTTGATGTCCGGACTAGTGTAGTGGAACATACCGGGGATGTTCGGTTCGCTCGTGTCGCACGAGTACGACCAGTCGGTGCGTTGGTGCTCGTGTGCGAATCCCAGGATGTGCGCGAACAGCTGGAGGACGTAGCGCTGCCAGAGAGCGGGAGTCGAGAAATCCGGGAAGTTCAGAGACACGTAGAGGTTGGTTCCGTTCTGGAGGTAGCCAACCGCGGCGCTGGGAGGATTGGGGCAGGGAGTGCTCGTGCAGATGTTGTGCACCTTCACGACGCCCGTGGCGTTCGAGGGGCAGGGACCCGCGTCTTCGAAGTGGAGGTTCGCCACCGGAGTGAAGTTGTCGGAGAGGTTTTCCAGGATTCGTGCGGTGATGGTGCTGTACTGGGAGTGGCCGACTACGGAGGATGTCCAGCAGATTGGCACGATTCCAGAGGGCCACAAGTTGGCGGTGCTCGGACGCGCGAGTTCTTGGTCCGCCTCGGCGACGACCTCGTCGAGATCCGTACCATCCACGCCTGCGCACGCGGACAGCAGCGCGACCAACGCGGTCGCGAAGCCGAAACGGCGGAGTAGACGACGCTCGCGATTGCGTGCGTCGGGCGACGAGCATCGAGCTCGCCCTTCGTCTGAGAGATCGTTTGGCGAGTGTCGCCGAGAATGTCCGCCAGCGGCAGATTCGGTCGAGGCACCGAGGATCTTCGTAACACTGAGTTTCGATGTCATCAGATACTCCTGGTCTCTGCTCCCGGCGAGGGAGCGGTGGTCCGTTGGCAACTTCCGTGCCGCGCCTGCAGCGGAGGCGAAGCGACGACGCGATGGCGAGAGCGGCGGATTCGCAACGATCGCAAAGGCCACGTCAACGAATTGCAGTGTCCACTGGTCGCGATCGACGGAACACGAAAGTGTCCGGTGATCACCAGACGATTCGGCGGACAGCAAGCATTCTAGGTATCCGGCGGTCACGACGGGTCCGGTACCCGAGCGTCCGGCGGTCACGAAGGATGGCGTTCGAGCGGGGAATCGATGTGCGGTTTATTGCCCGGGAGCGCGCTCAGGCGATTTTGCTCGGCCTCGATTAACGAGCTATGGCTGGCACACGTGGAATGGGAGCATCTCAAGCGCGTGTGTTGCGCCTCTGTGAGGGCAACGTGAGTGCCGTCGCGCGGGAGCTGGGGATTTCGCGTCAGTCCTCTACAAGAAGGCGTCGCAAAGTGCTGGTCCAACGCCGGTGAGGAAAGGATTCAGCGGAAGTGATGCCGAGCCTGGTCGCTGCGAGTTTCGTTACCCGCTCCGTGTCGTCGCAGTAGCGGTAAGTCGACGCGTCGGGGTAGTCGCGAAGATGGGCGCTGGTGCAGCGGGTCGAAGGTCGGGTTGCCGGGTGAGGGCTCGCGGTTCCCTGCGCGCGACCGCTCGGCGCTCGCGATTGCGCCGCGGTGGCATATCCGCGACGCGTGCGTGTGCCCAAACCTGTGTCACGCGTGTCCCGGTCGTCCGTGCCGCTTCCTCGCGGGCCGAGGCCGATGTGCGACAAGCGGAGCCAAGGCGGAGCGTGAGGCGCGGCGCGAGGACGACCCAGTGAGGGATCGGCGGAGCGCGATGTGCGACAGGGGAGCCGAGCCCGAGCGCGCGGCGCGCCCGCGCGCGGCGAGACGGCGCAGAGCGCGCTGCATGGCGCTCGATGCGGCCACGGCCGACGTCGGGCCGGACGTCCCGGGAACGTTCGTCGGGTTGGCGCGTGGGCTCGGCTGCTGGTGCCCCGACGCGCCCGGAAATCTGGGTTAATGTGTCGTATGCAGACGAGGGTCCAGGGTCCGGGTCTCCCGAAGACGCTGCTCGCTTACCACTTCGTCGCCGGGCGTGAGATCACGGAGGCCGGCGCGGAGATCGTTCGGAAAAATCCGGCGAACCAGAGGGACGTGGTGACGGTTGCGCCGGAAGGAACGGCGGAAGACGTGAAGCGCGCGTGCGAAGCTGCCCGCGCGGCGCAGGCGCGCTGGGGTCGCGTTCCCGCGCCGGAGCGCGCGCACGTGCTCGCGCAGCTTGCGCGGCTACTCCTCGAGAGCAAAGAGGCGCTCGCGCGTTTCGTCGCGCGCGAGGTCGGAAAACCGCTGCGCGAGGCGCGCGGCAGCGTACAAGAAGCGATCGACACCGCGGAGTTCTTCCAGAGCGAGGGGCGGCGGCTCTACGGGCAGACCGTGCCGAGCGAGCTGCCCAACAAGGAGCTGTTCACCTACCGGCGCCCCATCGGTGTGGTTGGCGTGATCACCGCCGGCAACTTCCCCATCGCGGTGCCCTCGTGGAAGCTCATTCCGGCGATTTTGTGCGGCAACACCGTGGTCTGGAAACCTTCGGAAGATGCCCCCGGCGTCGCCACGTTGTTCCTCGAGCTCTTCCGGCGCGCAGGGTTGCCCGACGGCGTCCTCAACGTGGTGCACGGGCGCGGCTCGGGCGGCGCGGGCGAGGCGCTCGTGATGGCGGCCGGCGCGGGCCTCGTGGACAAAATTTCGTTCACGGGATCGACGCAGGTCGGGCGCTTCATCGGTGAGGTCACCGGGCGCGCGCTGCAAGTGCCGTCGCTCGAGCTCGGCGGAAAGAATCCGCTGGTCATTCTCGCGGACGCCGATCTCGAGCTCGCCGTCGAAGGCGCGCTCTGGGCGTCGTTCGGCACCGCGGGCCAGCGCTGCACGAGCGCGGGGAACATCATCGTCGACAAGCGCGTGATGCCGACGGTGAAGGGCGAGCTCGTTCGCCGTGCGCGCGAGCTCGTGATCGGCGATCCGCTCGACGAGACCGTCGACTACGGCCCGCTCATCAACGAACGCTTCCTCGAGACGTGGAGCCGTCAGCGCGCGACCGGGCTCGAAGACGGCGCCGAGCTCTTGCTCGATGGAGAGCGCATCACGAGCGGGCGCGAACCGCCGAGCTTCCGTGGCGACTCGGAGCACGGCCTGTACGTGACACCACGCATCTTCGACCGCGTGACGATGAACATGCGCATCGCCGTGGAGGAGTGCTTCGGCCCGACCGTGAACCTCGTCGAGGTGAGCGGGCTCGACGAGGCGATCGAAGCCGCCAACGGGACGCCGTACGGGCTCTCGAGCGCGATCTACACGCGCGACGCCGCGGCCATGCTCCGCTTCAAGGAGTCGATTCGCGCCGGCATGACCAGCATCAACAACTCGACCACCGGCGCGGAGGCGCATTTGCCCTTCGGCGGCAATGGCTGGTCGGGCAACGGAACGCGCGAGAGCGGCATTTGGGTGCTCGACGCATACACGCGCTGGCAAGCCGTGAACGTCGATCTCTCGGGCAAGCTCCAGAAGGCGCAGATCGACGTCGAAGTCCCCGAGCCGCCCGCGCCACTCGCCCTCGACGAGCTGATTGGGCGCGCGTCCTGAGCCCGAGGCAGAGGCGCTCGTGCGATCGGAAACGCCACGCGCGAAAGGGCCCGGGAGCACTGCCTCCCGGCCCACGGACTCGGCGGGGCATGGAGCACGCCTTTCGTCTTTTCGCGGGCTTGACGGTGTAACAAGCTCCGATGAAACTCTCTCTTCCGAGTTTGGCTTCTCGCTCTCCCCGCTCATCATCCTCGAGCATGGCTTTCCACGACAGTCCGCGGCGCGCGGCGCGCCCGGCCAACCCCGAGAAACCCGAGAAATGCCGGAGCTGACACCCCGATTCGAGCTCCCGCGCGTGGTGATCGAGCAGGTCGCTCCGACACTCGACGGGGGCCGACATCCCATCAAGCGGACGATCGGCTCCACGGTCGAGGTGAGTGCCGCGATTTTCAAGGATGGTCACGATCTCGTGGGGGCACGCGTCGCGTACCGCGGGCCGGGAGACGAGACGTTCCAAACGTCGCCGCTCGTGTACCGCTTCGATCCCGACCGCTGGTTCGGCTCGTTCCGCGCCGATCGGCTCGGGCGATTCACGTACGCGATCGAGGCCTGGCCCGACCATTTCGGCACGTTTCGGAGCGATCTCGAGAAGCGGCTGAATGCCGGTCAGGACGTGCGCCCCGAGCTCATCGAAGGCGCCG
>QGUH01001262.1 GCA_003242355.1 Pseudomonadota bacterium | reverse complement strand
GCGTGGGTTGGAGCTCGAGCCTCAGCGTCTGCAGGGCAGCGAGCAGCGGTCGATCCTCGAGGTCGTCGACGCGCGCGTCGAGCTCGAGGTTCCGCTCGGTCGCGAGCACCGCCGCCTGGAGCGCCACCCTGCCGCCTGCGTCGGGCGCAAAGTCCTCGACGGCGACGTCGAGCTTCGAAATCGTGGCTGGCTCGCCACCGCGCCCTTGCTCCACGAAGCGAATCGTGCCGTCGCGCACCGCCCCCCGCGACACGCGAACCCGTCGCGGCTCACCGGACGGCTCCTCGTCCTCCTCCTCTCGCAGGCGCTCGGCGATCTCTTGCCAGTTGAGCGTGCCGTCACGGCGCTTGACGACCGTGACCGTCGGGCGCGCCACTTCGACGGTCTCCACGTGAATCCGACGCCCGAAGGTCCGAAGTGTGCGCCACACGGCCACGTCCGCGAACACCGCGTCGACCGTGAGCGCCGGGGCATTCGTGGGCTCCGGTTCCCTCCACCCAATCGCGATGCCGTTCATCCGCACCTTGCCGGAGAACGGGCTCACATCGACCTCGCGCAGCGTCACGGTGCGCCCGAGCCGCTTCTCCAGGTCCACGCGCGCGCTCTCGACGGCACGCTCGGCGAGCGGCCCCGCCAACACCAAGAGCACCACCACCGCGCTCACCAGCACGGCCAGCGCGATTCCGAGGCCCAACAGCCACGCACGCTTTTTCGTCACGGCCTGTTCGATGCAAGCCGCAGACCATCCGTCCGCGCCGCTCACTCACCCGTGGCAATGCGTCACTGCTGCGCACGTCGCGCGCGAACGGAATCAGCGGAGTTGCCGCGACACCCAGCAAACTCGCCGAGCTCACTTCGGCAGGGAGTCGCCACGCTTCGCTCGCCGCTCGAGCTCCGCTTTCGCGCAAGGGAGGAGCTTGAGACGGCTCTTGCTGCTCCGGGCGACGGTCACTTTCACGAAGCTTGGCTCGTAACGTCCTGAATTCCCGAGCCACGACATCGAATTGCAAAGGGATGCCCCGGTTCGAGGAAGGCGAAGGCATCGTCGCAGCGAGACTGCGTGCTTCGGCGCCGCGGTCAGCGTAGCTTAGCCCGAGGCGGGCCTTCGGGCGTGCTCGTTGAAGGTGACGCGGGGGGAGAGCTCTTCATGGCGCCTCGAAATACCAGCGCCCGTCCGGGTGCAGCTCCCCGGTTTGCAGAAACCGGGCCGCTGCCTCGAGCGCGAGCGGAAAGTTGGATGTGACCGTCCATGCCGGAAACGAGTTCCACCCCATGTCCACGAAACCACCCTCGTCCGAAGGTTCCGCCGAACAGAGATAGAAGGGTCAGGTGGATGTGTTTGCCATCGACCATCAAGTTGACGAGCGGCTGCTCCGGAATGGCGACCCGGAGCCACATGGTCTTCCCCTCCGCCTATCGGAGCGCTTCGAGCACTGCCTCTAGCGATTGGTTCGAACGGTTCGATCCGAGAGGATTTTCACGATCTGCTCGCCGACGGCGTTCGGGGAGCACCGCTCGCTCAGTTCGTTCACCAGTTTGCCGTACCGCCTCTCGGCGACGACTGCGCGGGCCACCGGGTCTCCTCCGTCGAGCGCCAGCACCTCCTCGAGGAACGCATCCACCCATTCGTTCGGGTAGTCCGCAATCACCGCGAGCACGGTGTTGCGTCGTTCCGGATTCCGACAGTGTTCTCGAAGAACCGCGATCGCCT
>QGUH01000255.1 GCA_003242355.1 Pseudomonadota bacterium | reverse complement strand
GGTACCCACCGCGATCTCTTCGACCTGCCGCTCGAAGCTCTCACTCCCGCAGCGTTCAAGAAAACCCTCGGCTGAGCCCCATGCACATCGGCCGCCCCGGCGCATCCCGGCGTCGCTGATCGGTCACAGAGCGACAAACGGTTAGGAACGTGCCGAAATACGCGGAAAACAGCGTCGGAGAGAGTGCCCGCGTGGGGAGGAGCCCCGCCGAGTTCACCTCGGCGGGGAGGGGCGGCGCGTGCCGCCCCTCCGAAACGAGGCTAGACCGCCGCTCGGTCGAACCGATCGGCGTTCTAGCTCGACGCGCTCGTGTAGTAGCGGAGGGCGAAGCGGAAGAACGCGCGGCTCGCGACGAACAGCGCGAGGGCGAGCCCGAGCCCGAACGCGATGAGCGTCAGGCGACCGCGGCCGAGCAACACTTCCGCCGGTAGCGTGGTCAGGAACGCCACCGGCACCACGAACGTGAACACGAAGCGGTAGAGCCCGGCCGGAAACGCGGTCACCGGGAAACGCCCCGCCTCGAGCAACGAGTTCAGGACCTCCGTCACGTTGTAGATCTTGACGTACCAAATCGTCGTGGTCGCCAAGATGAACCAGAGACTGTAGAGGGTGACCACGCTGCCCGCGAGCGGCACGAGCGCGACCAGAACGTCCACGAGAGACACGCCGCGCTTCACGCCCGCCCAGAGCACGAGTCCGAGCCCGAACACGAGATCCGGAATCCCCCACGGCGAAAGCCGCCGCGTACTCAGCCAAAACTGCGCATCCACCGGCTTGAGCAGCACGAAATCGAGCGTGCCTCGCTGAACGTGATCGACGATGCGCCCGAGGTTCGCGGTGAGCAGCGTGCGCGACACGCCGGTGAGCACCGTGAACCAGCCGAGCACCATCAGTGCCTCTTCCCACCGCCAACCACCCAGCAGGATGCCCCCACGATAGAAGAGGTGCAGCCCGAACACGGCGCCGACCAGCCCGCCGATGCTCGTGAACGCCGACATCAGGAAGTTCGAGCGGTACTCCATCTCGGCGGCGATGGAGGTTCCCCAGAAGAGACGGAGCAAGCGAAGCGTTCGCCGCATCACGCACCCATGGCGGAATAATGACGGAGGCCCTTGCGCCAGAGCACGCGGTAAAGCGCGTACCCGAGCCCCCACCACACGGCGAGCACGACGAATCCGCGCAGCACGTTCTCCTCACGCCCCAGGAGGAGCTGCACGGGGAAATAGACGAAGTACGGGAAGGGCGTGAACGCGGCGATGGTCCGCACCACGTCGGGATACACGTCGAGCGGAGCGATGACGCCGGAGAGGAACACGTAGACCAGAAACCAGACTTCCTCGAGACTGGTCGCGCGCTCGCTCCAGAACCCCACCATCGCGAACGCGTATTGGATCACGAAGCGCGTTGCGAACGAGGCGGCGATGCCGAGCACCGCCAGGCACACGTCGCCGAGCTTCGGCCAGAAGAAGGCATCCGGAAAGAGCAGGAGCCAGATGGCGAGCACCGCGAGCGCAAACGGCGCCCGCGCGAGCCGTTCGGTGAGGTGCCAGACGACGAACCGGAAGGCGGGATTCGAGGGCTGGAGCAAGAGCGGTGACAGGGTGCCGCTCACGACGTGCGCCTCGAAATCCCAGATCACCCAGACGATCGTGGCTTGGCGGACCAGGAAAACCGCGAGAAAGTAGCGGGTAAACTCCGTCGGATCGAGCGGAAAGGCCCCCGTCGCGCTCGCCTGTCGCCAGACGCCCATCATGATGAGCGGGATCACGCCAGCGAGCGACCAGAGAAAGAGCTCCGCGCGATACTCCGAAAACAGCGCGACGCCCGTGCTGGCGAAGGCCCGCAGTTTGCGAAGGAACGCGGCGGCAGGGCTCATGGGGTCCTGGGCTCGGCGCTCCCCTCTTCCCCGAGGCTGCCCTCGCGGAAGAGGCGTCCCACGATCTGCTCGATGGGCGGATCCTTGATGGCGAGATCGGATACGGGCAGCTCGCGCAACAGTTGCTGCAAGGTGCGCGTGACGTCCTCGCGGCGCACGATGAGCCGTGTGGTTCGCCCCTTGCGGCTCGCGACCTCGCCGAAACGCTCGAGCACTTCGTCGGCCACGCCCGCATCCAGCGTGAGCTCCACCTCGCGGTACGGCGCGAAGCGCTCGAGGATGCCGCGGAGCTCGCCGTCGTAGATCAATGCTCCGCGGTGAATGAGCAATACGCGCTCGCAGAGCGCGGTGATGTCGGCCATGTAGTGGCTCGTGAGCACGATCGTCGCCCGATGGCGGCGGTTGTACTCGCGCAAGAAACCCCGGATCGAATCCTGGGCGTTGACGTCGAGGCCCAACGTGGGCTCGTCGAGGAACAGCACCTCCGGCCGATGCAAGAGCGCCGCGAGGAGCTCGCATTTCATGCGTTCACCGAGCGAAAGCTTGCGAACCGGCTCGCGGAGCTTGTCCTGAATCTCGAGCAGCTCCGAGAGCTCCGCGATCCGCGCCTGCGCCGTCGCTTCGTCCAGGCGGTAGATCGCGGCGTTGATGCGCAGCGTTTCGAGCGCGGGCAGATCCCAGAGCAGCTGCTGCTTGTTCCCCATGACGAGCGTGATGCGCTCGAGGAACTCCCGCTCGCGCCGAAACGGCTCGTGTCCCGCGACGCGCGCACGCCCGGAAGTGGGATGCACGAGACCCGTGAGCATCTTGAGCGTCGTGGTCTTCCCTGCTCCGTTCGCCCCGAGGAAGCCGACGACCTCGCCGCGAGCGATGCGGAACGATACGGAGCGCACCGCTTCGATTTCGCGGTACTGCCTGCGAAAGTAGTGGCGCAGCGTGCCGCGGAAGCCGGGCTGCTTGACGCTGGTGCGGTACGTCTTCCCGAGGGCCTCGACCTCGATGACCGCCTCAGGCATGCGTGCTTCGAAGGGCGCTCGCCACGATTGCCTGCATGTCGGCGACGATCCGCTCGAGGTGTTCCTCGCTCACGAAGCTCTCCGCGTAAATCTTGTACACCTGCTCCGTCCCAGACGGGCGCGCCGCGGCCCAGCCGCGGTCGCTCTCCACTTTGAGCCCTCCAATCGGACCGCCCGCGGGCGCTTCCGTCCACGACCGTCGCACGGGGTCTCCCCCCAAAGTCGCCTCCCCCATGGAGGCTGCGGAGAGCTTGCCGAGGCGTTCTCGCTCCTCCTTCGTCGCGGCGACGTCGAGGCGCCGATAATACGGCCTGCCGTGCTCGCGCTCGAGCCGCGCGGCGTGCTCCCCCGGATCGCGCCCGGTTCGGGCCGTGATCTCGGCGGCCAAGAGACAGAGGAGGATGCCGTCCTTGTCGGTCGTCCACACCGAGCCGTCCTTGCGCAGGAACGAGGCGCCCGCGCTCTCTTCCCCGCCGAAGCCGAGATCGCCCGCGAGCAGCCCGGGCACGAACCATTTGAACCCGACGGGCACTTCGACGAGCGAGCGCCCCAGCGAGCGCGCCACCCGATCGATGAGCCCGCTACTGACGACCGTCTTGCCGACGGCGAGCCGAGATGGCCACCCGGGTCGGTTCTCGCTCCGAAAGAGATAGTCGATCGCGACCGCGAGGTATCGGTTCGGGTCGATGAGCCCGGAAGACCGGACCACGATCCCGTGCCGATCCGCGTCGGGATCGGTGCCGAAGGCCACGTCGAAGCCCTCACGAAGCCCGACGAGCTTGCGCATCGCGTACGGGCTCGAGCAATCCATGCGGATCTTTCCGTCGCGATCGAGCGGCATGAAGGCGAAGCGGGCATCCACCACGGGATTGACGACGGAGAGCTTCAGGCCGAAACGCTCCGCAATCCTCGGCCAGTAGTCGACGCTCGCTCCGCCGAGCGGATCGACGCCCAGCGCGAGCCTCGCGTTCGCGACCGCGTCGAGGTCGAGCACGGTCGCGAGCTCCTCGACGTAAGCGGCGAGCAGATCACGACGATGCGTCGTCGGTGCGGCCACCGCCCGCTCGAAGGGGATCCTCCGCACGTCTCGGCAGCCGTCTTCGAGGAGACGATTCGCGCGATCCTGGATCCAGCGCGTGACCTCGCTTTCCGCAGGTCCCCCGGTCGGTGGATTGTACTTGAAGCCGCCATCGGCCGGAGGATTGTGCGAGGGCGTGACGACGATTCCGTCGGCGCGCGCGCGCGTCGCGTCGGCATTGTGCCGGAGGATCGCTCGCGAAATGACCGGCGTCGGCGTGAACGCGGAGTCCTGGTCCAGCACCGTCTCGACGCCGTTCGCGGCGAGGACCTCGAGCGCGGTGCGCTCCGCCGGCTCGGACACCCCGTGCGTGTCCTTCCCCAAGAACAGGGGTCCGCGAATCCCCTGCATCGCCCGGTACTCGCATATCGCCTGGGTGACCGCGAGGATGTGGGCCTCGTTGAACGCTCGCGTTTGGGGCGATCCCCGGTGACCGCTCGTCCCGAATTGAACCCGCTGCTCCAAAACGCGCGGGTCGGGAACCAAGGTCCGGTATTGCTCGACGAGGAGATCGGGATCGATCAGAAGCTCGGCAGGTGCCGGCTTTCCGGCAAGCTCGTGCGGAAGGGACATCACTCGTTTCTGCTCGGGAGGTCGGCCGGCGCGCCGGGACCAGTGGCGAGACCTTACCGCTCCGGGTCCCCGCTGGCGAGGCGGTCCCCGCAAGGCTCGATGTCCGAAAGCAGCTCGACGCTGACCGTGCGGCAAACCTCGAGAAACGCGGCGAGATGGGGTGCGCCGCGTTCCGCCTCGCGGACCGCCAAAAACAAGTCGCTGACGAGACCGGAGGGCCCGAGCCGCTTGATCTCGACCTCGCCCCGCGCAGCGGCGTCGGCGACAGCCCAACGCGGCAATGCGGCCACCCCGCGCCGACTCTGGACCAGCTGCAGGAGCAAGCTCGTAAGCTCTGCCGTTCTCCCCCGCACGGGCTCGATACCCGCCGGCCGGAGGAAACGCGTGACGACGTCGAGGCGTTCGAGATCCACGGGGTACGTCACGAGCGGCTCGGCGGCGAGATCCTGCGGCTCGATGAAGCGCTTGCTCCCGAGCGCGTGGCCGCGGGGGACGACGAGCACGATCTCGTAGCGGAACACACCGGCGTAAGCGATCCCGGGCTGAGTGCCGCGATCGGTTCCGAGCACGGCGTCGACCTCGCCGCCGAGCAACGCCGGAAGCGGATCGAAACGCGGCCCGACCTTGAGATCGATGTCGAGCTCGGGCCAGGCCGGGCGGAGCGCGTCCAAAGCGGGCAGGAGCCAGTCGAAGCAGCTGTGGCACTCGAGCGCGAGATAGAGCCGTGCTCCACGCCCCTGGGCCTCCGTCACCTCCGCCTCGGCGGCGCGCACCTCCGGCAGAACCCGCTCGGCACAGCGCAGCAGCCGTTTCCCGGACGCCGTGAGGCCGATGGGCTTTTTCCGTCTGTCGACGAGCACGGTCCCGAGCAGCGTTTCGAGCTCCCGAACCTGGTGGGACACCGCCGAGAGCGTCAGATGAAGGCGCTTGGCCGCACGCGTGAAGCTCCCCGTTTCGGCGATGGCGGCGATCGTACGAAGATGGCGGATTTCCACGATCATGCGGCGAGCGTGCTTCGCCGCTTCGGCGAGATCACTCGAAATCCGCTCAACTCGGGTTGCAGACGTTGCGATTGCCCGAGCCCGCTGCCGGGGGCACAAACCTTTCGTCGACGGGTGCCGGGCGCACCCCGAGAACGACGCACGGATCGGCGTTCCAGAACGCGCCGCGTTTCGGCGCACGGACACGGAAAGGAAGCGATGCACACGACCACCCTGGGGTACCCGCGTATCGGCAGGCAGCGCGAGCTCAAGCGAGCGCTCGAAGCGTACTGGTCGGGCCGCAGCGACGAGGCGGCGCTGCTCGAGCGGGCCGCGTCGATCCGCCGCGAGAACCTGCTCGTGCAGCGAGAAGCCGGCATCGACGTCGTGCCCGTGAACGATTTCTCGCTCTACGATCACGTGCTCGACACGTGCGTGATGCTCGGAGCCGTTCCGGAGCGCTTCGACGGACCGCGGGATCTCGTCGCCTACTTCTTGATGGCTCGGGGCCGGCAACCCGAACCAGGTCGCCCGTTCCGCCCCCCAAAACTA
>QGUH01001261.1 GCA_003242355.1 Pseudomonadota bacterium | reverse complement strand
ATGTGGTTTAGCCCCCGGATTCGAATGCCCTCCCGGGGTGCGGGTTCGGGGGCAACCCCGCCGGGAAGGGGGGTGGGCGCGCGGCGGTTAAGTACGGGGTGACGCTCGACTACCTGCGCCGGCTCGAGGCGCTGCTCGTCGGCGGTCAGCGCTTGCGCGTCGGGCGCCGCACCTTGAAGGGAGTGACGGGCTACGACGTCACGGGCTTGCTCGTCGGCAGCGAGGGCACGCTCGCGGTTTTCAGCGAGGCGACGCTACGCCTGATCCCGAAACCCGAGAGCATCACGACGCTGCTCGCGCTGTTTCCGGATCTCGCCGCGTCTGCGGAATGCGTCGCGGAGATCACGAGCAGTGGCGTCACTCCACGCTGCATCGAGCTGCTCGACGCGGCCACGCTCGAGGCGATGCGCCGCGCGGGCAACCCCATCGACACTCGCGCGAACGCGATGCTGCTCATCGAGGTCGACGGCCGCGTCGCCGAATGCGAGCTCGAAACCGAGCGCGTCGGCAACGCCTGCACGACCGCGCGCGCGCTCGACGTGCTCGTCGCGCAAGACCCGGCCCAGCGCGCGCGCCTCTGGTCGGCCCGGCGCGAGATGAGCTACGCCGTGCGCCGCCTCTCGCGCCACAAGTTGAGCGAGGACGTCGTCGTCCCCCGCCAGCGCATCGCCACCCTGCTCGACCGAGTGGCCGCGAGCAGCGAGCGGAACGCCGTCCGCACGCTCACCTACGGACATGCCGGGGACGGGAACCTCCACGTCAACTTTCTGTGGGACGAGCCCGAGGAAGTGCCGCGGGTCGAACGCGCGATCGAAGAGCTTTTCCGGGCGGTGGTGGCGCTCGGGGGCACCCTGAGCGGCGAGCACGGGATTGGCGTCCTCAAGGCGCCCTACCTGCCGCTCGAACAAGCGCCCGAGCTAATCGAGCTGCAGAAGAATTTGAAGCGTGTGTTCGACCCGGAGGGCCTGCTCAATCCGGGCAAGATTTTCCCGACCGGCCCGCACGCCTCCTGCTGAGCGCTCGGGGATGCTAGAACGGCGCCCCCCTTGACGCTCGCCATCGTCATCGCCGTGGCCGCCGTGGCCCTGGGAGCAGGCCTCGGGCTCGCTCCGGGAGCGCGTCGCACGCTGATTGGGCCGCTGCGCACGCTGGCGCTAGCCGCGGTCGTTTCGGTGATCCTCTTGCACCTCTTGCCGGAAGCGATCGGTGGGCTGGGGGCGCTCGGGCTTTTGGTGTTCGGGATCGGGCTCGCGCTGCCCCGCTGGATCGCGGCGCTGGCGCGGTCCAAAGACGACGGGCACGGCCACGCGCTCGGGCTCGAGCTCGGGTTCGCGGGCCTCGTCGTACACCACGTGGGCGACGGGCTCGCGCTCGGCGCGTACTCGCACGTCGGCGAGCACTCGGAGCACTCGCACCTCGACGTCTTGCTCGCGCTCGCGCTGCACACGATTCCGCTCGTCGCGGTGGTGGCCGCGAGCTACGCGCGGCTCTCGGGAAATCTGGCCGCCATCGCACGCAGCGCGCTGCTCGCACTCTCGAGCCTCGTGGGGGTCGCGCTCTCGGGCCTCGTCGGCGCCGAGCGCATCGAGCAAGCGCACGCCTGGGTTGCGGCTGGCGTTGCCGGCGTCTTGCTGCACGCGATCCTCCACGAAGCGGGGGGGGATTTCCCGCGGGTGGGTAGCTCGCGCGGGCCAGATTTGTCTTTTTTATAAC
>QGUH01000254.1 GCA_003242355.1 Pseudomonadota bacterium | reverse complement strand
CCGCTGCGTTGCCAAGCCCGAACCCGCTCCGCCCACTCGGCGGCCCTCACTTTGCGCTTCGTCGTCATGCGCCCAGCATCCACGCATGGGCAGCGCTCGTCAGGATGCAGTTGGGCAGGCGGTTACGGAGCGACGGATCTCCTCCGTCGCGTTCCCAGCCCCACATCGTCGCGGCACCGCGACTCCACGAATCCGTCACCCTCCCGTTCCGAACACGAGCCTCTCCGCAAACCTCCGCCGCTCCATCGCGCGCCTGAGGAGTTTCCCTCAGGCGAACCCCGACCGGCAGTTCACGTCGACTCGCCCCGCACCCGTGGTCGACAGAACCGGTTCATCCGCGCCACAGAGCGGATCAACCGCCCCTGCCGCCTTTCGCCCTCTCTCCAAGAGCGGATCAACCGCCCTCATTCGCTCCTCTCCGCCTCGAAAGAGCGGATCAACCGCCCTCCCCCACGCCCCAAACCGCCAAATTGGGCGGTTGATCCGCCCTTCGCCCCCTCGACGCGCCGAAATGGGCGGTTGATCCGCCCTTTGTGGACCTCCACCACTCCATGCGGGCGGTTGATCCGCTCCACGCTCGTTCCCGTGGTCCGCGGCCCCCTCCTCGTCCTTGGATGCAGCGCCGAGGCGCCGTCACGTCCGTGCTCCTCCTCGGAATGCGGAGGCCCCGTCGCAAGTGCGGCCGCTCAGGGCAACGGCGGATCCGTCTCGAGCCCCTGGTACGGGATCGAGAGCTCTTGCCAGAAGGGGCGCATGTCGAAGGTGGCGAACTGGGGGTTGCTCTTGAGAGCGCGCTCTTGCTCGCGGAGCCAGGCGATGACGTCGGGGTGGTCCTCCGGGTTGCGGGCAAGCTGGCGCAGGGTTCGATTGCGGAACCGGGGGATGGGCTGGTCGAGCGTTGCGCGCAGGCGCTCGCTCACCATCTGCTGAATCTCCTCGACGAGCTCGGGCGGGATCTCGTCGACTTCGCGCTTCGAGCGACTCTTCTTGCGGCGGGTGCGCACGGCCTGCTGGCCGTCTTCGTGGGCGGCGAGGGTGCGTTCGACGGCGTCGCCGAGCAGCTTCGCGAGACGCTCTTCGAGGGCTTCGAGCCGCTCACGCGAATTGACGCGAACGACGAGCCCAGTCTTGCCGAGCTCGAGCGTTGCCATTAGGTCGTCCTCCTCGCCCACCCATTCGTATTGCCCGTCGGCGAGCTCGTCGAACTCCCGCCCCAACACCTCGAGGACGCGGGCGCGATCGCGAACCCGATAGTGCACTTTGACGAACTCGAGGGGCTCACCGCTCGAGTTGACGAATGCGACGGGGGGATTCTTGTAAACCTCTAAGTAAGCGAACAGAAACGCCGGGACCGTCTCCTCCGCCTTCCGCTTCCAGGCGCGTTCGTCGGCGGCCGGCGGCAACCGGCGAGCCACCCGCTCGGCGAGCTTCGCGATGGGCGCGGCGTACAGGGAGCGCACGAGGACCAATCCGCCCTCGAGCGTGAGGGTGCCCGCCGGGTGCTTCGACACCCATCCGATCACGAGGTCCCCCAACGCGAGCTGGCGCGTCGCGAGGCGCTCCTTGATCCGGAGGCGCAAAGAGCGCATCAGGTCGAAAACGTCGAGGCCCTCGTCGAGGTAAATGCGATCGATCCGAAAGACCGAAAACCAACCTCTCTTGAGGGTCTCGAGCTCTTGGCGCAGCTCCGGCTCGAGCGCCTGGGCTTCGGGCGAGCGCTCGAAGCGTTCGAGCACCGTTTCGCCCTTCACCCGGTGTCCGTACAAGGTGTACGCGGCAATCAGCTGCTGCGCCCCCCGGTCGAGCTCGCTCACCTCGAGCCCCAATTCTGCAGCGGCTCGTTCGAGCTCGCTCGTTACCCGCTCGAATCGGCGTTCTTTCTTGGCGAGCCGCACCAAGGCCCCTCGGACTTGCTCCAGCGGCGAAAGGCCCGGCACGCCCTCGCCCGCATACTGGTCCGAATGCGGGAGAAGCTCCGGCCGATCGGGAACGCCCGCCAACGCCACGACGCCATCGCGCTCACCGGCGTACGCGTCGCAGATGTACTCGAACCAGTAGCGTTCCGAGAGGCCGTACTTGAAGTAGTGCGCCAGGATCTGCTCGGGCTCCCGGCGGCTCGCGGCCGCTGCCTGCTTTTGGTGCTGGCGCGCCCGTTCCTTCTTCGAGAGTTTGCGGCCGCTCTCGCTCGTGGAGGGCGGCGCCGCGGAGGCTTGCTGGCGGGCGACGATGCGGCCGCAGTGCTCGAGCCATTCCTCCGCGCTCGCGAGGAGCAGGTACGGCAATTCGGCGACGTAGAGCGTCCCTTCGAAATCGATCACGCGCAGGAGCGCAAGATCGCCGGTTCGGAGGTACGGCTCCACCAGACGCACGGAAACCGCAGCGCCCCCGCGCACGGGCTCGAGCTCGGCGCGCTCTTCGTCGGCGAGGAGCACGCGATACAGGTCGGAGCGCGACTCGCTCAAGGTTTGCGCCATGCGTTGCAGACGCGCTCGCGCCGGGTCACGCACAAGAAGACGCGCGAGGACGGAATACGGCGTTTCCCCGCCCACACCGTGCGGCACCGAGCTCAACACGAACTGCCCCGAAAACGAGTCGTACACGGGACTCGGGCCGCCGGGCGCATACTCCTCCTCGATCGCTTCGTAGAACCGCGCGAGACGCTCGAACTGGGGGGCGGCCAGCAACAGGAACGCCGCTTGCGTGATCGCGAGGTAATGGGCGAAAAACTCCTGCACGTCAGCAGGAAGCGACGGATCTTCCGTCTGCTCGCAGTAGGCACGCAACGCCTGCTCGGCCGCGTCCCGCGGGATCAACGCGTCGAGCGGGATCGCGCGCGCGAGCTGCGTTGCGATGGGGGCGTAGTTGACGACCGTCGCCATGGGCGGACGCTATGCACGCAAGCCCGTCGCCACAAGGGTGACGAGGGCGCTTTCACCCGCTTTCGTGCGTCAACGTCGGGCACTGACCCGCAGGCCCGAGCCCCGACCCGAGCGACCCTTTGCGGGGCCCCTCATGCGCGTGATCTCACGCTGCGCTTCAGGCGCAGCACGGCGGGCGCGACCTCGTTCCGTTGCTGGCACGCAGAGGATCGAGAGGGGTGGATTCGACCTGCGGTTGGGCGCCTGTTTGGAGTGGCGATGCCTCGGGCTCTCCCGGATGAGACCGTCCACGGGACGGACTCGGGTACGGGATCAGAGCAGCCCCGGCGGATCCGTCTCGAGCCCCTGGTACGGCAGGGAGAGCTCTTCCCAGAGAAAGCGGATGTCGAATTGGGCGAACTGGAGGCTGCTCTTCAAGATGCGCTCTTGCTCGCGGAGCCAGCCGACGACGTCGGGACGGCCTTCTTCGCTTTTCGCGAGCTCGCGCGAACCCTTCGAGCGCGCGCCGTGCGCCTTCGAACCGGCCCTCCTTCTCGGCGATCCGAACCAACTCCTCTCTGATTTCATCGATTCGCCCTGCGTGCTCGCGATCTGCTGTATGCTGCGCGAATGGCCATGACCAAGACGCAATCGGGTCTCGAGTACGAAGACGTTGCTCCGGGCGAGGGCGCCGGCGCTCGAGCCGGGAACACGTGCGTGATGCACTACAGCGGCTGGCTCTGGGAAGAGGGCGAAAAGGGCGCCAAGTTCGACAGCTCGCGCGATCGCGGCAGGCCCTTCTCGTTCCGGCTCGGCGCAGGCGAAGTGATCCGCGGCTGGGACGAAGGCGTCGCCGGCATGAAAGTCGGCGGCAAGCGCACCCTGCTCATCCCCCCCAACCTCGGCTACGGCTCCCGTGGCGTCGGCGGCGTCATCCCGCCGAATGCCACCCTGCTCTTCGAAGTCGAGCTCCTCGAGCTCCGCTGACGTTCGCTCGACACCGTGACAACGGCGCAGCTCGCGCGAGCACACCACTCCACGAGCTGCGCTCACCTTCACTCGGCACCGAGCGCCCCCCACCGACTCGTGCGCATGCCCTCCTCGAGCTGCGCTCATCTCCACTCGGCACCGAGGGTGACGAAGTCCGGAAGGTGATGTCTCTGCTCAGCCGCCGGGGCGGCGACCAAAAGCCGCTGCCGCTCAGTAGATCGTATTGGTCACGGGGAGTCCTGGTCCGAGATCGTCGGTTCGCTCGCGCGGGGCGAGGGCGCGTGTACCTCCAAGAGGGGCACCAACGTAGCTGTGTTAACGGTCGCCGAAGTGGACGGTCAGTTGGTCAGCTTCGATAATCGTCGACTGCTCGCAGCGCAGAATGCAGAGCTATCGGCGGTCCCCGTGCAACGCGTTGACCTGTCGGCGATCAAGCCTGGGACGACGATTACCTGGGGAGAATCGCTGAGGCGCCGGCTCAATAGTGCTCCTGGCGGTTCCGGGTTGCCCCGGGTCCAGCTTCCTCCCACTGGTACACCGAACAAGCCCACAATCGTAACTGATTGCAGATGAATTCTCAAGACGAACTTCAGCAACACTGGGAAGCCGGCGAGTGCCTCCATGTAGACGGAATCGTGTGGAGCGATGGTCGAGTGCTGCTCCTTACCGTCTCCAAAGTGAAACAGAACGGGCGTACCCAATGCGTTGCCGCTCCCTTGGCGGAGACTACGGCGGGTTCCGTGTTGCAATACGACCCCGATGCTTGGGTGGCCGTCACCAGCACGGGGCGGCTCGCCATTGGGGAGGGGCGAGTGCTTCTCGCAGGCGAAGGCGCGATGGGAAACGAGGGTTTCGTTGCCTTGGAGCGGGAGGGGCAGTTGCAGTGGAGCCTGTTTTGCACGTTGTCGAACCCGTTCACCGACCTCGAGCTCGAGGATGGCGAGGCCGTGGTGAGGGACGGATACGAGGGCGTCTGGCGCATTCCAGTCTCGACTCCGGAGCGGCTTCGCATCGTGCCGAGCCGTGGCTGACGACCTCGAAAACCGCCGAACCGGGTCTCCTAGTGCACCGCAAGTCAGATGCGAACAACGTTTCCGGGGGCGATTGCAGCAGGATAGGCTGGAACCTGCGTTCGGGGAATTGACCTCACCTCATTAGCGGTGCACTAGCGGTCGTTCAGGTGAAGATGTCCTCGGCGGCCGCGGCCGTGGCGGCGCGTTGCAACCAGCATCTCAGCTGCTCGGTATCCGTGCTGGAGAAGATCTGCTGGTTTCGTTGCTCGGAGAGACGCAAACCGCGCGCGGTGAGCACCGCGCGTTCGAAGTCGGGACCCCCTCCACGCCGGCGGCGGCGAGGGCGATCTCGACGGCGGGGACGACGTCGCCCTTTTCCGTGTGCCAGGACGGAAAGCACGGCGAGCTCTGGCTCTACCACGGCGCGCGGGATCGACGAAGACCGGAACCGCCTCGGGTCCGAGCACGCAGGGGCGGAATGCGTTTCCGAGGCCGAGCGAACCGTGCTCGAGTCTCGAAAGCGCGTCCGGCGTCGGTTCGTCAGCGACTCGCTCCGCGGCCACGCGGAGAGGGAGCGCTTTCCAGCACCGCGCTCACGCGCGCAGGATCGGCGGCTCTTCGCGATGTGGCAGGCTCGCCAGCCCGATGCGTCGGGTCTAGCCGCTCCAGCCCCTCAAGTAGGCTTGGCCTTCTGCGCAGACTGCGTTCGAGGATGGGTACTCGACCGTCGCCGTGCCCTTTGCGGACTCGCCGGACGCGAGGCTCTGAAAATGCTCTCGCAGCCCGGGTCATCCCTGGTGCAGTATACGTGGATGCCTCCGATTCCGAGTGCCCCGTCGGAGAGGCTGAAGCTCCTCCAAGTGTTCTCGTTGCCGAACCGGCAATTGTAGTACGTGGAAGCTCGCAGGCGGCCGGTGACGCGTGCTTTGCGCCCTTTCAAGTCGGCATAGCGAACCTGAAGCTCCTGAAGGCTCGCGATGTCCACGGGCCACGACGCGATCTCTGATTGCACTTCCTTGAGCATTGCTCTGAGGGCTGGGAGCGTTCCGCAGCGTCCACACGCTCAGGGTATCCCCTGCAGGCCTATCTCACCTCGGCTTTCGAGCGCCTCGGTACCCACCGCGATCTCTTCGACCTGCCGCTCGAAGCTCTCACTCCCGCAGCGTTCAAGAAAACCCTCGGCTGAGCCCCATGCACATCGGCCGCCCCGGCGCATCCCGG
>QGUH01001260.1 GCA_003242355.1 Pseudomonadota bacterium | reverse complement strand
AAGTGGGAGGGCTGGCAGACGCAGCCGAAGCTCAACTACGGCGCGCCGGGCAATCCCTCGTGGCAACAGCAGGAGTACAACTACAACGCACTGCAAGACTCGATTTGGCCGGAGGTGAAGTACATCGACGTGCCCGAGGCCGCGCAGCTCGGCGTCGCCATCGACGGCTCGGCGAACTACTGGACGGCCATGGGCGCCGGCGACGGCAGTGAGGAGAAGCCCGTGCTCCCGCGCTTCAGCCCGTACCAGACGCAGCCGGCTCAGTACATCGAGGTGTTCAACCGCGGCAGCACGCCGTTCGAATACACCATCACGCCGGAGCTCCCGGTCGAGTGTCCCTACGGCTGGAACGGCGATCCGAACGACCCGAGCGACGGCTGGACCAAGGGCGATGCTCCGTGCTTGCCCTGGCTGCGCGTGACGCCGAGCCGAGGCGTCGTCGACAAGGAGGTGCGCGCCACGCTCCGCGTCGACTGGAACCTGGTGCCCACCACGGCGCCGGATCCCAACGATCCGACGCAGCAGGTCGAGCTCCAGTTCCCGCTCGAGGTGCCGATCCGCATCACGGGGTCGGACGGCAGCGAGGTCGTCGTCACGGCGGTGATCGACAGCCCCGCGCGGCTCCCGTGGAAGCCGAATCGCTTCATCGAGGCCAACGGGTTCGTGTCGGTGGGGTCGGGTCGGTACCGCCGCGCCGTCAACACCGACTCCATTTACTGGAAGCTCTTGCCGGACATCGGTCGGACCGGCTCGGGGCTGACGCCGTTCCCGCCCACCGTCGAGCCCGTGACGCCGGGAGGCGACTCGCCGCGCCTCGAGTTCGACATGCACCTGTTCAGCAGCGGCGAGGTCAAGGTGTACGTCTACACCTCCCCTCGGAACAATTACCTGAACTGGGAGAACGGCCTGCAATACGGCATCTCGTTCGACGACCAGCCGATTCAGACCGTGAACACGAGCTACGCCATCGACCTCAACGGCAACGGCAACAAGATCTGGGAGCGCCACACCTCGGACAACGCGAACATCACGGTGACGAAGCACACGATCGAGAGCCCGGGCGATCACACGCTCAAGTTCTGGATGGTCACGCCTGGGGTGATTCTCCAGAAGATCGTCGTCGACGCCGGCGGCATGAAAGAGAGCTACTTCGGTCCGCCCGAGAGCTACTGGATGGGGCCCGGGCCCGTGAGCTCCCAATAGCGGCGCGCGGCCCCCGCAGCGTGCGCTGCGGGGGCGTAACGCTTCCGTCATTCCGAATCGGTTCACGCCTTCATCGCCTCGCCCGAGTCGGTTCACCTCTCGTGAATCGGTTCGGGCGGGAGCCCGACGGTGACACGACGCCTCCGTCGCCTCGCCCGAGTCGGTTCACCTCTCGTGAATCGGTTCGGGCGGGGGCCTGACGGCGCGCATCACCTCTTTTGGATGGGTTCGGGCGGGAGCCCGACGGCGTGCAGGGCGGGCAAAAGGACGTGATCGCGCGTGTGCCGATACACGAGCGCCTGGCGGACCGGGCTGAACAATCCGAGCTCTGCCAGCTCGGGCTCGGGCCACGCGTCGAGGCGCTGTTCGGCTTCGGGCACCGTTGGGCGAACCTCTACTTCGCCCCGCCGCCGCGCGCGAGAGACACAGGCCCCGAGCCGGTTCCGCCCATGGCCCACGCCGGCCTTCCACGCGGGAGACCCCGACTCGGGCGGGCGCGCACACACATGTG
>QGUH01001259.1 GCA_003242355.1 Pseudomonadota bacterium | reverse complement strand
GCGTGGGGGGGATAACGCCCTTGCTCCGGGGGGTCGTAGGTTTCCCGGGGGCGGACGGGAGTGGGCTCCGGGACGTATCCCCCGAGACCGGAGCGGAGGGAAATCGTCGTCTCGTCCCCCCAGGGCCACCACAGGCCGAACGCGAACAGCCGCCCACCGAGCTCCGTGCTGTACAAACGCTGGTCTACCCGGAGGCCGCCCGTGGTTTCGGCGACTTGGCGCACCTGGGCCGGCGCCGTGGCCAACGTCTTCGCCGTGTACTCCCGCGGCAAGTACCGAAGCACCACGGCGCGCGCTTCCGCCTCCTGCTCGACGCTAAAGGAGGATGCGAGACAGTTGAATCGGTTGTCCCAGCTCCAGCCTCCCTTGATCCAATTTCTCCTGAGTTGACCAAGGTTCTCGAACAGAGCCGCGGAAGACCCGGGGCGAGGCTCCATGGGGGCAACAATACATCGCTCCAAGCCGTCGGTGCACGTCCGGAACGCCGAGATTTCGCCTCGAAGTCGGCCCTCGTTCGACGGACCTCGTCATACCCCGGTGCAGCGTCGCCACCGAAAAGCGCACCTTGGGGGGCTGCTGGCGGCGCGGCCGTCCGGCCCGTAAACTCCCGCCCGGCATGTTCATCGCCGTCGACGACGTCCGCATCGCGAGCCTACGACCGCTGATCCCGCCAGCGATTCTGATCGAGGAGCTCCCGCTGGCCGAAGAGCACACCGAGACGGTGGGGCGTTCGCGAGCCGCCATCGGCGCCGTGGTGGAAGGAAACGACGACCGACTGCTCGTCGTCGTGGGGCCCTGCTCCATCCACGACCCCGAAGCCGCCCTCGACTATGCCGGTCGGCTCCTCGAGCTCGCGCGCACGCTCGAACGCGAGCTGTGCATCGTCATGCGGACGTACTTCGAGAAGCCGCGCACGACGGTGGGCTGGAAGGGGCTCATCAACGATCCCGACCTCGACGGGCGGTTCAACATCAACCGCGGCTTGCGCGTCGCACGGAAGTTCCTGCGCGACGTGGTCGCGCTCGGGATGCCGACGGGCACCGAGTTCCTGGATCCCATCACACCGCAGTTCGTCGCCGACATCGTCTGCTGGGGCGCCATCGGCGCGCGGACCACCGAAAGTCAGGTGCACCGTGAGCTCGCGAGCGGTCTGTCGATGCCGGTCGGCTTCAAGAACGGCACCGGCGGCACCATCCAGATCGCGGTGGACGCCGTCGCTTCCGCTGCGGCTCCGCACCACTTCCTCTCCGTCACCAAGCAAGGGCTCGCCGCGATCGTCGCGACGCGCGGCAACCCCCAGTGCCACGTCATCCTCCGCGGCGGCGCGACCGGGCCGAACTACTCCCCCGAAGCGGTGAGTAAGGCCGCGCTCGCGCTCGAGAAGGCCGGCCAGCGCCCGAGCGTCATGATCGACTGCAGCCACGCCAACAGCGGGAAGAAGCCCGAGCGGCAGCCCGAGGTCGCCCGCGCGATTGCCGATCAGGTCGCCGGCGGAAGCACCACGATCTTCGGCGTCATGCTCGAAAGCTTCCTCGTTCCGGGCCGCCAGGACGTCGTCCCGGGCACTCCACTCACGTACGGCCAGAGCATCACCGACGGCTGCCTCGGCTGGGACGACACGCGCCGCGTCCTCGAGCTCGTCCTCGAGCCGGGCCCACCCCCCCCCCCCCGCGCCGGGCCCCCGCAGGCTTTGCGGGGCTTTGCCCCCCCCGGG
>QGUH01001258.1 GCA_003242355.1 Pseudomonadota bacterium | reverse complement strand
CAAAAGGCAAAAAGGGCCCGGCCCCATTCCCCACAAGCGCAATCCCGTGGTGAGCCAAAACCCCTGCGGGCTCCGGCGCGTCCGGCGCAGCGCGTGCGTGCCCGCGCTCGAGAACGTCGCGCTCTGGCACGAGCGCGACATCTCGCATTCCTCGGTCGAGCGCATGATCGCCCCCGACGCCACGACGACGCTCGGCTTCATGCTGGAGCGCGCCCGAGGGCTCGTCGAAGGGCTCGTCGTGTATCCCGAGCGCCTCGCCCACAACCTGGGCCGCACGGGCGAGCTCTTCCACAGCGAAGCCGTGATGCTCGCCCTCGTCGAAAAGGGCCTCGCGCGCCAGAAGGCATACGAAATCGTGCAGCGGAGCGCGATGCGCGCCTTCGAAGGGGGCGGCGCGTTCCGGGCGCTGCTCGCCGCCGATCCGGAGCTCACGGAGCGGCTTTCTGCCGAAGAGCTCGAGCGCTGCTTCGATCTCGATCACGCGCTCCGCTACGCCGAGTGCCTGGTGGAGCGCGCGATCGCGTCGTGAGCCCTCGGTGACGGAGCATGCACCGGCTGGACGAGGACGCGATCGACGGCGCGCTCGCGGCAGGGCCGCGCTCGCCGTTCGGTGACCGCTTCGGCGTCGAGCAGGTGATCGAGGTCCTCGAGCCGTTCGCGCTGCCGCGGCGGTGTGAGCGCTTTCGGGAAGCCATCGCCGCCCGGCTCGACAGCGTCACGCTGCTGCTCGATGCCCCGCACGATCCACACAACGGCGCGGCCATCCTCCGCTCGGCGGATGCGTTCGGGCTGTGCGAAATGCACGTCGTGCCGCGGGGCGAGCGCTTTCTCATCGGGCGCCGCATCGCCAAGGGAAGCCAGCGCTGGGTCGACGTGACCGTCCACTCGGGACCGGAGGCCGCGGTGACGGCCCTGAAACGGCGCGGCTATTCGCTCGTGGCCACCGCCCCGAACGGCGAGCTCTTGCCCGAAGAGCTCGCGACCATCCCGCGGGTTGCGCTCCTGCTCGGCAACGAGCACTCGGGGCTCTCCGAGCCGCTGCTCGCGGCCGCGGACGCGAGCGTCCGCATTCCGATGCGCGGCTTCGTGGAGAGCCTCAACGTGAGCGTGGCCGCCGCGATCCTGCTCGCGTTCGCCACCCGAGGGCGCTCGGGCGACCTTTCGCCGGCCGAGCAGCGCTTTCTCTACGCGCGGGCCTTGTTCCGGTCGGTTCCCCGCGCGGCCGATATTCTCGCGGCCTTCCACGCGGGGCGGCCGCCCGGGAGCCTGCCACCTTCGTGAAGGCCGAACCTGGCTGTTGCCGAACGGCGAGCGCTCATGTAGCGTCCCGCCCGCATTCGGATGGCAGCGAGGCACTCCACGGAACAAAGCGTGCTCGGCGCGAGCACACGGGTTACCGGCCGCGTCGGCGGAGAGGGCAGCCTCCGGATCGAGGGGCAGCTCAAGGGCGACGTTCAGGTGACGGGCGACACCGAAATCGCCGAAGGCGCGAGCGTCGAAGGCAACGTGACCGCGGAAAGCGTCGAGGTTGCCGGCACCCTCGTCGGTGACGTTGCGGCTCGTGGAACCGTCGCCGTCCGGGCCGGGGCGCTCGTCCGCGGTGAGCTCAAGGCGACCGAGGTTTCCATCGAGCCCGGGGCGCGCGTCTTGGTTCGCATCGAGACCGACCTCGAGCTGGACCTCGGCCCTCCCCGCCGGCGATAGCCGACGAGTTC
>QGUH01000253.1 GCA_003242355.1 Pseudomonadota bacterium | reverse complement strand
TTTGGTGACCGCAGTGAAATTCTCGGGGTTGTTCGGACACTTGTCGGCGTCGCCGACGTACGTGTCGCCGTCTTCGTCCGGGCTCGGACATCCCGTGAGCGAGGGATCGGCGCGCGCAGGCCCGGGCTGCTCGGGGCACGCGTCTTCGTCCTCGGGAACGCCGTCGCGATCGTGATCGGGGTCGGGGCAGCCGTCCTCGTCCTCGAAGCCGTCGCGATCCTCGGGCTCGTTCGGGCAGCGATCCGTTGCATCGGGGATGCCGTCGCCGTCGCCGTCCTTCGCGGGGCAGCCCGCCTCCGCGCCGGGCACGCCGGCCGGGCCGGGCTCGTTCGGGCAGCGATCCGTTGCATCGGGGATGCCGTCGCCGTCGTTGTCGGGATCGGGGCAGCCGTCCTCGTCTTCGTGCTCGTCGAGGTCTTCGGCGACGCGGCGGCACTGGTCGACGTCGTCCGGCACGCCATCGCCATCGTCGTCGAAGTCCGGACAGCCGTCGTGATCCTCGAAGCCATCGCGGTCTTCCGGAAGCTCGGGGCATTCGTCGTCTTCGTCCGGAATGCCGTCCCCGTCGACGTCGGGGAACCGAGGAGCGAACCCGAGCCCGACCACGACGCGGGCCGCGGGCGACCCGACGGCATCGGTGAGCCCCACCTCGAACCCCGTCGTCAGCGCGACGGCCCCGAATTGGGAGCGCGCCACGAGGTCGAGGAACGCCGGGGATTGTTGCCAGGAGCCGAAGCTCGGCGTCAGCGCGATCGCGCCGCGCGACTCGAGCGCGAAGCGCAGGTTTCCTCCCGCATCGAGGCCGAAGAGCTGGGGCAGCAGCGTGATCCCGACGGCCCACGGCAGCTCGTTGCCGAACTCCGTTCCCGCGAGCACCGGGCGCGCGCCGCGGATGCGCGCTCCCGCCGCCGCGCGCAACTCGAGCGCCACCAAGCGGAGCTCGCCGAGCAACCGCACGTCCCCCGTGACGGCCGCTTCGGAGGCGAGCGACGTTCCGTCGCCGGTTGGCAGCGTGGCGCGACCAATCGCTGCGAGCCCGAAGCCGCCGAGCGCCCCTCCCGGTACGAGCGCCGCCTTGAGCGTGAGCGCGAGATCACCGAGCGCCGTCGTCGGCGGATCCTCCCAGCTCGGGACGATTCGCTGGACGGGATTGCCGACTTGGTGGGCGACGAACGGCATCACGACGCCGAGGAAGAGCCGATCGACGAGCCCGATGCCGGCCACCGCATCGAACGCGAGCTGATGCTCGACGGGCACCCCCAGCGTTCCGCGCACGGGATCGCTGACTTCGATCGAACGGTAGGCGTACGAGCCCCACAGACCGAGGTTCCACTCGAGGTGTCCCGGCGTGCGAGCAGGCTCGAGCGAGAGCGTTGCCTCGGGGTCCGGAGAGACCGAGACGTGGCGCAGGTTCACGGCGCGTGGTTGCGAACGTGCGGGCGCCGCAGCAAAGAGCGCGCAGAGGATCACGGCCCACGTGCACGACTTTCGACCCCGGAGCATCGCCCGAGGGTAATACCTCGCCGCGCCGCGCGAATTCCGGATTTCGCCGCTCGCAGGGAGGGCAGCCGCCCGGGGCGGCCGAGGAACACCGCCGGGCGCCCGCCTGACCGGCTGGTAGGACCTGCTTCCGGAATTCTTGCGCAGTGGGCGCGGACGGCGTACGGCCCGGGCACGCCATGGATGCCATTTCGATCCGCGGCAACCGTCCTCTCTACGGGCGGATCCGGGTGAGCGGCGCCAAGAACGCTGCGCTGCCGATCCTGTGCGCGACGCTGCTCTCCGACGGCGAGAGCGTGCTCGGGAACGTGCCCAATCTGCGCGACATCGAGACGACGGCGGCCTTGCTCCGGTTTCTCGGCCGGGAGGTCACGCTGAGCTACCCGGAGGTTCGCGTTCATGCCCCGACGGGGCAGGTCCGGCCGGAGGCGCCCTACGACCTCGTTCGGCAGATGCGCGCGAGTGTGCTCGTGCTGGGCCCGCTCGTGGCGCGCTACGGCCGCGCGCGCGTCTCGCTTCCCGGCGGGTGCGCCATCGGCGCACGACCCGTGGATCAGCACCTCATGGGGCTCGAGGCGCTCGGCGCGCGGATTCAGGTCGAGCACGGCTACATCGTGGCGGAAGCGCCGCGGCTCCGCGGCGCGGAGGTGGTGTTCGACGTTCAGACCGTCACCGGCACCGAGAACTTGATGATGGCGGCCGCGTTGGCCAAAGGCCGGACCACGCTCGTCAACTGTGCTTGTGAGCCGGAGGTCGAAGAGCTCGGGCGCGTGCTCAACAAGATGGGCGCGCGCGTGGACGGCGCCGGCACCACCGTGATTCACATCGAGGGCAGAGACGAGCTCGCTCCCTTCGAGCACTCCGTGATCGCCGATCGCATCGAGGCCGGCACGTTCATGGCGGCCGTCGGCGCGGCGGGAGGCGACGTGTTGCTCGAGCACGCGCCGCTCGAGGATCTCGAGCCCGTCGTGGTGAAGATGCGAAAGGCCCACGTCGACGTGGAGCGCGAGGGCGCGCACGTGCGGGTGCGGCGCGGAGAAGTGCTCGCCGCCGTCGACGTGACGACGGCGCCACACCCCGGATTTCCGACCGACATGCAGGCGCAGTTCATGGCCATGATGGCCACTGCGCGAGGGCGCAGCGTGCTCACCGAGACCGTGTTCGAAAATCGCTTCATGCACGTTCCCGAGCTGCTCCGCATGGGCGCTCGCATCGAGACGCACGGCAACACCGCGATCGTCGAGGGCATCCCGAAGCTTTCGGGAGCGAACGTGATGGCGACGGACCTGCGCGCCAGCGCTTCGCTCGTGATCGCGGGCCTCGTGGCCGAAGGCGAGACCGTGGTTCACCGCGTCTACCACCTCGATCGCGGCTACGAGGCGATCGAAAAGAAGCTGGCCGGCGTGGGGGCCGACATCAAACGCATTCGTGTGGAGGCGCCATGAGTCGCCCGCTCACCATCGCCATTCCGAAAGGACGCATCACGCGCGTGCTCGCGCCGTTGTTTCGGCGCGCCGGCATCGATCCGAGCCCCATCGAAGCCGACGATCGAAGGCTCGTGCGCGAGTCGGCGGATGGCTCGCTCCGATTCTTGCTGCTCAAACCGGACGACGTGCCGACGTACGTCGAGTACGGCACTGCCGAGCTCGGCGTGAGTGGACGCGACGTGCTGCGCGAGCGCGGCTACGAGCTCTATCAGCCGCTCGACCTCGGCATCGGGCGCTGTCGGCTCGTGGTCGCCGGCCCGAGCGGTGCCGAGATGACGAGCGTGCCGCGCATCGCGACCAAGTATCCGCGGATTGCCTCCGAGTACTTCGCGTCGCGGGGCATTCAGGCCGAAATCATCTACGTACAGGGCTCCGTCGAGCTCGCCCCGCTCGTCGGCCTGAGCGACTTCATCGTCGACTTGGTCGAATCGGGCGCCACGCTGCGCGACAACCACCTCGTCGAGCTCGAAACCATCCTCCCGGTTTCGAGTGTGCTCGTCGCCAATCGGTCGCTCTACAAGCTCCGGCATCGAGACATCCATCCGCTGGTAGAACGCCTGCGCGCAGCCGTCGTGTGACGGCGCCTTCCTAGAGCGACAAACGGTTAGGAACGCGCCGAAATACGCGGAAAACAGCGTCGGACGGAGTGCCCGCGTGGGGAGGGGCCCCGCCGAGTTCACCTCGCCGGGGAGGGGCGGCGCGTGCCGCCCCTACGAAACGAGGCTAGAACGCCGCGGGGCTTGTTTCCTCCCGCCCACCCGCCGGTTGTTCGTGTCCCACCAGCCCGCCCTCACCGGAGTCCTCCACGAGGGGCTCACCGCCCCTCGTGCACCCCGACGCGGTTCGCTTCGCTCACCGCGGGCTCGCTGCGCTCGCGAGGAACTGATGGCTAAGTGAGGGGCTGACGAAAGGTGCGTTCGTTTCGGGCAAGGGGCGCCTTTGGGGTCGCCTCGTACAGCGAAGCACCGTGCCGTTCCCGCGACGCACCCCTGGCCCCCTCGCGCCGGAACCGCCCAAGGAGCCGCGGAGCACCCGCCGGCGAAGCGGCCGAGGTTGAGCTCCCGCACTGCTCCCCATTAGCCGGGCGCCACTAACGCCCGTCGCGGAGCGGCGCGCGAAGCGCGGCGCGCAGCAGGGCGGGGCCTTCGATCGAGCTGCCGCGTGACGCCGATAGGCCCCACGACTCCGATCGTTGCCCATTAGGCGGCGTCACCATCGCTGCTCTTCGATAGCGGGAGCGACCCTCGGCCGGCCGCCGGCGGCTGTTTCGCGGCGACGAGCCGTTCACCGGCCGACCTCTCCGATGCGATTCGTTTCGCTCATCGCGGGGTCGCTTCGCTCGCGGGAGCCGACGGCTGCGTCGGGGATGGACGGGAGGGCTCGTCATCGAGGACGAGCCGTTCGGAGAGCTTTTTCAGGCTCTTTGGTCCGATGCCGCGTACGCGTAAGAGGTCTTGCAGTCGGCGGAAGCGGCCGAGCTTTTCGCGAAGCTCGAGGATCGCTTGGGCCCGCTTGGGGCCTACGCCCGGGAGCTTGCGCAGCTCTTCGAAGCCCGCGCGGTTCAGGATGACTTTTCCGTCGTGCGTGAGCGCGCCGGAGGGTCCATCGGTGATTTGCGCGTTCGGGGCGGGAGCGGCGCGCTCCGGCGCCCCGGGAGCACTCGGTGCGCACGGCACCCGAGCGCCACCGCTCGTGGCCCCAGAGGGAGCGGGCGATGGTCGCTCGGGTGCTGCCGCTTGCGCCGCGGCGATCGCGACGGAGCCCGCGGGGACGCCGCGTTTGGTGGCGAAGGCCCCGATCGCGGCGAGCACGAGCATTCCGAGCACGATGCCGAGCGACTTCCCGAGGAGCGGGGCCCACGTGCTTTGGCGCAGGCGATCGAGTACGGCGAACAGCCGTCGTCGTCCGCTTACCGTTCCACGGACCGTGCTGGTCCGGAGAACGCGGGGCCCCGCCGTCCCGCGGCTCCCCACGCGCGTGCGTTCGTCGAGAGCCATCGGGGACTCCGCTCACGCGAGCTCGGCGAGCGCTTCTTCCTCGTGTCCGTTCGAGCGAGTCGAGCGGAAGCTGGACTCGTCGCGCGGAACGTAGTCGCGGATTTGGATTTCGCCGTTCACCGGCACCGCTTCGAGCTTCACGTTGATCGAGCCGTCGTGGTTGACGAACGCGACACCGATCCGATTCCAGAAGTTCTTCCCGTTGCGGGAGGTGATGACGTAGGCGATCTTCATGCGTGCAGTATCCATGTCGGTTTCTCCCCTTTGATGGCGCGGTCTCTCCGCGCTCGCGTGGGGCATTGCGAGCCCCGTGCCGCACCGAATGCCGCAAAAGCCGGCGTGCTTTTCGTTGGCTCCCCGACGGTGAAGGGTGGCGCGCCGGCGGCGAGCGCCACGCGAGCGTCAGGCGGTTCGCAATGCGCTGAAAAATGCGGAAACAGCGCCAAACGGAGCGCCCGCTCGGGGAGGGCTCGCCGAAGCGAATTCGGCGGCTTCGTGCACCGGTGATCCCCTGAACGGATGTCAGTAGGCACCAATCAGCCGGCGAGAAGATGCCAACGCGCGCGTCGAAAGACGGTCGAGCACCACGAGCAGAACCACTCCAGCTTCTCGCTCTTCAATCGATGGTCGGCGTGGGTCGCGCGTGATCCGTTCGACACGGGAACGGCTCGGCGGACCCATCCGAGTCGGCGACCCGTTCGACACGGGAACGGCGCCGAACGCTCGGCGGACCCATCCGAGTCGGTGACCCGTTCGACGCGGAAACGTGCCGAGCGCTCACGACCGACCCATCCGAGTCTCAGCGACGCGTGCCACACGGGAGCGTCGCCGAATGCTCGCGACGGGTATGCTCCAGTTTCGCCGTTTTCGTGGACGCGATCCGGCCGCGCCTTCGGGCAGTCACGCGGCTCGACGACGTTTTCGACATCGTGCCCTCGGAGGTCGGCGAGCATCCGGTGCTCGCCGACCTGGCCATTCTCGCAGCGCTTTCGGTCGCGCTCAGCCCGATCCTGCACGCCGTGTGTCACTGCGTGCTTGCGCAGAGCCATCCCGCTCCGGGCCTCGCCCTGCCATTCCGCGCTCGAGCCGCTGCCGGGAGCCCCTC
>QGUH01001257.1 GCA_003242355.1 Pseudomonadota bacterium | reverse complement strand
CCTCGGCGCTCGCCAGAAACCCATCGAACGCCGATTGGTTTCACGGCTCGGCGTTTGCGCCTTGTTCGCAGGAGCGCCGCGCGGCGCCCTTCCCCCGCCGAATCGAATTCGGCGGAGGTGCTCCCCACGCCGGCCCTCTACCCGGCGTGGTTTCCCGCAAATCTCGACGCACTCCTAACGGCCTGGCGATCTGGCCTCAGTCCACGAGGCGCACCACCGCCTTTGCGCCTCGCCTGCGGCGCTCTTCTTCGCGCAGTTTCTGGCGTCGAATTTCCTCGGCGCGCTTCACCTTCGCCGGATCGATCAGAAACGGCGTGAGGCGCTCGTTCTGCTCGAACTGCGTCTTGTAGCGCAACGCTTCGCCGCGGCTGTCGAACGGACCGATGCGGACCCGATGCCACAGTCCGCGATTCGGCACGTACGCCGCTTGACGATACGCGCGGTGTCCACGGCGCCTCAGGTCTTCGACCAACGCCTCGGCTTCCTGCTGCGTCTTGAAGCTCGCGACCTGAAGCTCGTAGCCTCCCTGCGATCCGGGTGGGGCGAGCGCGGCGCCCTCGGGCACTTTGGACGCGTTGGCGGCGAGGGCCGTCAGCGGATCCTTGGGCTCGGTGGTGACGGGCGTCGCGCCGAGCAGATTGCCCACCGGCAGCGGAACCACCGGCAAACGGTCCGCGGCGGGGGGAGGCCCGGGCGGCTCGGCGGAGCTCGTCTGGGGCACGAGGCGACCGCGCTCGTCCTTTACCGCGGCGAGCGCGGTGGTCGGTTCCTCCGCGTCGCTCAAGACGGCGGGGAACTTGAGCTCGCTGCCGTCGATGCGTTCTACGGGAGCCTCGTTGCGAGCGCTCGCAACCAGCGCCGCCAGCGGATCCACCTTCGAGATCGCCGGCGCACCGTCACCACGGTTCGCGACGAAGGTCGCCGTCACGATCGCAGCCGTGGCGAGGGAAGCGAGCACGAGCGCCCCCAGACGCGAGGCGCGCGGCGCATCGTCCACTTCCTTGATCTCTTCGAGGTTACGTAGGTTGACCGGTTTCACCGCTGGCCACGCGTCCACGGAGGGCCCGGTGAACGCGTCTTTTGGATCTTGCCCGTCGCCGGTCACTCCGGAAAGTTTTCGACGCTTTCCGTCCGCAGTCGAGCCTCGGCGAACGCTCGGCCGCGCTCGGACTCGAAGCCGGATCGGCGCGCGTTTCGGCCAGAAGCGCGCCACGCACAGCCGACCACCTAAGGCGCGGACGCCTCCACGCGGACGCGTTTCCCCGAGGTCGTCACGATGGTGTTCTCGAGGGGCGCCCGCGCGCTCGCGCCCGGCCAAACCACGCAACGCAACAATCGCCCGCTCCCCTCCACGCGCGCCCCAGCTCCGATCACGCTCCGCTCGATCGAAATGCCCGGCGCCACCTGCGCCCCAGCGCCAAGGTGCGCTCCCTGCGTTCCGCGGCGCTCGAGCCACGAAAGGTTCTCCGCCAGGTAGCCGGCCAGGCTGTCTCCGGGAAACGCCACCGTGCCCGCGTACGGCACCGTGTCGATGCGCACGCCGCGCCGGAGCAACGGCAATGCGAAGTCCTGCACGAGACAGCCCTGCTCGGGAAGCGCGAAGAGGCCGGGCCTGCCGAGCGCGCACAGGCCGACGTAATCGCCGCTCTCCCGCTCTTCGCCGAACGTTTGCCCGCGCAGCCGCACGACCCGCCCATCGTCGCCAATCCCGACGG
>QGUH01001256.1 GCA_003242355.1 Pseudomonadota bacterium | reverse complement strand
CGCGGCTGGGGCGCGGTGTCGCTCGAGGGGCGCCCCTCGACGGTCGCGCGGGTTCGCGACCGGATCCTCGAGCAGAAGGGAGCGCTCGCGCGGACGCTGACGCGGGACATGGGCAAGCCCATCACTCAAGCGCGTAACGAGCTCGCCGCGACGCCCGGGCGCCTCGACTTCTTCCTCGAGAACACGCGGGCGGTGCTGCAGGACGAGACGGTGCTCGACGACCGAAATGGGCTCTGTGAACGCATCCGCATGGAGCCGCTCGGTGTCGTCGCGAACGTCTCCGCGTGGAACTACCCCTGGTTCGTCGGCTCCAACGTGTTCGTGCCGGCGCTGCTCACCGGCAACGCGGTGCTCTACAAACCGTCCGAGCACGCGGTGATGACGGGTCTCGCCATCGGGCGTCTGCTGCACGAGGCCGGTGTGCCGCAAGACGTGTTTTCCGTCGTCATCGGTGGGGGAGACGTGGGCGCGGCGCTCGTCGAGGCGCCCGTGGACGGCGTGTTTTTCACGGGCAGCTATCGCGCGGGGCGCGCCATCGCGGAGAAGGTCGGGCCGCGCATGCTGCGCCTGGGCCTCGAGCTCGGCGGCAAGGATCCCGTTTACGTGTGCGAGGACGTGGACGTTTCGCGTGCCGCCGAGAGCCTCGCGGACGGAGCGATGTACAACGCGGGGCAGAGCTGCTGCGCCGTGGAGCGGATTTACGTCCACGAGGCCATCTACGACGAATTCCTGGCGGCCTTCGTGCAAACGGTGCGCGGCTTCGTCGTCGGCGACCCGGAAGACGAACGCACGTACCTCGGGCCGCTCGCGCGGGCCGAGCAGCGTGACGTGCTCGACGCTCAGGTCGCCGACGCGGTGGCGCGGGGCGCCACGGTCCTCTGCGGAGGCAAGCGCATCGACGGTCCCGGGAACTATTACGAGCCGACGGTGGTGGCGAACGCGACCAACGCAATGCGCCTCATGCGCGAAGAAAGCTTCGGGCCGGTGATCGGCATCGCACGCGTCTCCGACGACGAGCGGGCGATCGAGCTGATGAACGATACCGAATACGGGCTCACCGCGGGCGTGTACACGCGCGATCGCGCACGCGCCGAGCGCGTTCTCGCGCGCCTCGACGTCGGCACCGCGTACTGGAACTGCTGCGATCGCGTGAGCCCGCGGCTGCCTTGGACGGGCCGCAGGCACTCGGGAATGGGATCCACGCTCTCGAAGTACGGAATCGTCGCGTTCGTTCAGCCCAAGGCGTTCCACTTGAAGAGCGCGTTTTGACCGCGCCGCTACGGGGTGCTTCGCCCTGAGGGGCCTTGCCCCGGCGTGTCATTTGCGGAGAGCGCCCGGTGCCTCCGATGCGCAGCGTGCTCGCTTGTTCGCCGTCTTCGAGGGGCTGCCGTCTGGCAGGGAACTTGCAGCTTCTCCGTCGCGCAGCTCCGACCCGCACCGGTCGAGCCGTGCTCGGGATTCGGGTTCGCGCAGGAGCAGGCCATGCCCAATGAGCGCTTTGGTGCCTTCAAGACCATCGTCCTCGGGGCGAGCGCTTTCGCCGTGATCGCGACCCTGCCGTCGGCGTGCGCGCGCCGTCCGCCCCCCAACCCTGGGCCCGAAGCCGCCCCGCGCGGGGAGCGCCCCGAGCCGCCGGTGGGCCGCCCGGGGGTTCCCGCGGGGGGGCAAAAAACTGGGGCGCAGGCCGAGCCGGCGCCCCCCGCCCACGTAGCCGTCA
>QGUH01000252.1 GCA_003242355.1 Pseudomonadota bacterium | reverse complement strand
CCGCTCGGCCGCCGACTACGAGCGTCTCTACCGAGAAAGCATCGAGTCGCCAGAAACCTTCTGGCGGCGAGAGAGCGCGGATCTCGTCTTCCGCACGCCGTGGAAGACGCTCGTCACCTGGGAGCCGCCGCACGCGCGCTGGTTCGAAGGAGCGACGCTCAACGTCACCGAGAGCTGCCTCGATCGGCACCTCGCCACGCGTCGCGACAAGGTGGCGCTCGTCTGGGAGGGCGAGCCGGGCGAGGTGCGAACGTTCACGTACGGCGAGCTGCACGAACAAGTCGTGCGCCTCGCGGCGTCGCTCCGCGGATTGGGCGTCGGAAAGGGCGACCGCGTCGCGATCTACATGGGCATGGTGCCCGAGACCGTCGTGGCGATGCTCGCGTGCGCGCGTGTCGGCGCGCCGCACACGGTGGTGTTCGGGGGGTTCGCCGCGGAGTCGCTGCGCGATCGCATCGTCGACTCGTCCGCCAAGGTCGTGCTCACGCAAGATGGCGCGCTCCGCCGCGGTAACGTCGTTCCCCTGAAAGCCACGGTGGACAAGGCGCTGCACGAAACGCCCAGCGTCGAGAAAGTGATCGTGTTCCGTCGCCTCGGCGAGGAGCGGGCGCCCATCGAAATGCACCCCGGGCGCGATCTCGAATGGGACGCCGTGCTTTCCGCAGCGAGTTCGGAGCACGGTGCGCCGGAGATCGTCGATGCCGAGCACCCGCTCTTCATCCTCTACACGTCCGGCTCCACCGGCAAGCCGAAGGGTGTTCTGCACACGAGCGCGGGGTACCTCGTCGGCACGCACGTCTCGACCAAGTACGTGTTCGATTTGCGGGACGACGACGTGTACTGGTGCACGGCCGACGTCGGCTGGGTCACCGGTCACAGCTACACGGTGTACGGGCCGCTCTCGAACGGCGCGACCTGTGTCCTCTACGAGGGCGCACCGAACTTTCCGGATTGGGGGCGGTTCTTCCGCATCATCGAGAAGCACCGAGTCACGATCCTGTACACGGCGCCCACCGCGATCCGCGCCTTCGTTCGCCAGGGACCGGAGTGGCCGGCTCGTTCGGATCTCACGAGCCTGCGCTTGCTCGGCAGCGTCGGCGAGCCGATCAACCCCGAGGCGTGGATCTGGTACTACGAGCACATCGGCCAGAAGCGCTGCCCCATCGTGGATACGTGGTGGCAGACCGAAACCGGCTCGATCCTGCTCACCACGTTGCCGGGCGCTCATCGCATGCGGCCCGGCGCGACGGGGTTGCCGTTCTTCGGCTGCGTTCCCGAGATCGTGACGAAGACGGGGCAGCCCGTCTCTGCCGGCAAGGGCGGCTTGCTCGTCTTGAAGCAACCCTGGCCGAGCATGCTGCGCACGATCTGGGGTGACGACGAACGCTACCGCGCCCAGTACTTCTCGGAAGTGCCCGGCGCGTACTTCACGGGCGACGGCGCCCGTCGCGACGCCGACGGCTACTTCCACGTCGTCGGCCGCATCGACGACGTGTTGAACGTCGCCGGCCACCGTATCGGGACCGCCGAGATCGAGAGCGCGCTCGTCGCCCATCCGGCAGTGGCCGAGGCGGCTGCGGTCGGGCGCCCCGACGAGCTCAAGGGGCAGGCGCTCGTGGTGTTCGTGACCCTGAAACCGCCGCACAAACCTTCCGAGGAGATGAAGCGCGCCTTGGCCGATCACGTCGCCGAGGAGATCGGGCGATTCGCGCGGCCCGATACGGTGCGCTTCGCCGAGAGCCTGCCGAAGACGCGCAGCGGCAAGATCATGCGCCGGCTCCTGAAAGACGTCGCCGCGGGGCGTCCGTCCGACGGCGACGTGTCCACGCTCGAGGACTTCAGCGTTCTCGCCAAGCTCAGGGAGGAGGAATGACGGCTTGAAGGCGATCGTCATCGGAGCGGGGCGCGGGAGTCGCCTGGAACATCGGACGAACGAAATTCCGAAGACGCTGGTCGAGGTGCTCGGTCGGCCGATGCTCGACTGGATTCTCGACGCCCTCTCCGCGGCCGGATTCGCGCGCAGAGACGTCGTGTTCGTTTGCGGCTACGGCGAGGCGGTGGTGCGGCGCCGCTATCCGGACCTCACGTTCGTGCGGAACGAGGACTGGGAGCGGAACAACATCCTGGCCTCGCTGCTCTGCGCTCGCGATCACTTCGCCGAAGGCTTCGTGTCGACCTACGCCGACATCGTCTACGAGCCGGGCATCGTCGAGCGCCTCGTCCGGGCTCCGGAGGACTTCGTGCTCGGCTGTGACACCGAGTGGCGGCGGCGGTATGCCGTGCGTTCCCGCCACCCGGAGTCGGACGCCGAGAAGCTCACGGCCGACGGCCGTCGCGTCACCGCGGTTTCGCGGCTCATTCCGAGCGAGCGCGCCGACGGCGAGTTCATCGGCGTGATGAAGGTCTCGCGCGAGGGCGCAGCCGTGCTCGTGGACGGGTTCGAGCGGGCGCGCGCCCGCTCGAGCGGCGGCGCGTTCCGCGAGGGAAGGCCCTTCGCCCGAGCGTACCTGATCGACCTTCTGGCAGAGCTCCTCGAAGCCGGAACGCCGATGTTCCGCGAGAACACGGCCGGCGGGTACATGGAGATCGACACGCTCGAAGATCTCGAGCACGCGGAGAGCTGGTGGCGCACATGGACCTGACTCGGGCGCCGCGCACGGTCGCCGTTTCGGAGCTCGAGCGGTGGCTCGAGCAGCTCCTCGTGCAGACGCCGGACGCCGTGCTCGCCTTCGATGGCGACGGGACGTTGTGGTCCGGGGACGTCGGCGAGGACACGTTCCACGCCGCCATCGACGCGAACCTCTTGCACGAGGAAGCGCGTGAGCCGCTCGAACGGGAGGCGCGGGCGTGGGGTGTGCCGTGCGGCAGGACGCCGAGCGAAACGGCGCGACAGCTGTTCGACGCGTGGGTGGCGGGCGTGTACCCCGAGCGCGACGTCTGCGCGATGATGGCGTGGTGTTACGGCGGGCTCTCCGTCGGCGAGCTCACCGAGCACACACGGCTCGCCCTCGAGCGCGCTGCGCTCGGTGACCGACTGCACCGCGAGCTCGAAGGCGTATTCGAGCTCGCGCGGAGCCTGGGAGTGCGTACCCTGGTGGTCTCGGCCTCGCCGCAGATCTCGGTCGAGGTGGGCGCGGGCCTCTGGGGGATCCCTACCGAAGACGTGATTGCCGCGTGCCCGCGGATCGAAGGGACCCGCGTTCTCCCAGAGCTCCAGGCCCCCGTTCCCTATGCGGAGGAGAAGCCGCGGGCGCTCGCCGAGCGGGTGCGCGGGCGCCCACTCCTCGCGAGCTTCGGCGACAACGTCTTCGACATCGAGCTCCTGCAGGCGGCGCGCGTCGCGATTGCCGTGCGCCCGAAGTCCGCCCTCCGCCGGCGGCTCGCCGAGCTGCCGGGCGTGCTCGTGCTCGAGTGAGCGCTCGGAGCCGCGGCGACGCCGGGCCTTGAGAACGCTGGCGCGCTGTATTACCCGTTCGGCTGCATCGAAATGACCCGATCCGTCGCGCGTCGCGCTCTTCGTTTCGCTCTTCTCGGAGGCTTCCTTCTCTCGTCCGCTTGTGGTGGAGAAACGGCCGCGACGCCCGCCCACGTCGCGGAATCCACGCCCGTGGAAGAGGCGCGTCGGAGTCGGGGGATGCAGAGCGAGAGCGAAATCGGCGGGCTCGACGCGGAGGCCGTGGACAAGGTGTTCGCCCGGTCGCTCGGCGCGTTGCAAGAGTGCCTGGAGAAGGGGGCCGAGCGGCTCGAGCTGCTGGGCGGCTCGGTCGGCTTCTTCTTGAAGATCGACTCCGACGGGCGCATCGCGCATGCGCACCTCGAGCGTTCGACGCTGGGCGACCGGGACACCGAGCGCTGCATGCTCTCGGCGTTGCGGGCGAAGACCTGGCCGAAGCCCATCGGCGGAAGCACGGGGCTCGCCCGCAAGGCGTTCGAGTTCGATCCGCCGAAGGACGTGCGCCCGCCCACGGACTGGGATCCGGCCGAAGTGCAGGAGACCGTGGGCAAGCTCGAGAAGGCGCTCGCCGAGTGCAAGGGCAGCGGCTCCGGCACGTTCGAGGCAACGGCGTACGTCGACACGGACGGCAGCGTGCTCGCGGCCGGTGTCACGCCGCCCGACGAAGCAGGGGAGGCGAGCGTGGATTGTCTGGTCGGGGTGATCAAAGAAGCGAAGTTTCCCTCGCCAGGCAGCTGGCCCGCCAAGGTGACGTTCTCGTTGTGACCGGCGCGCTCGACCTCGCGGGGCGATCGGCTCTGGTCACGGGCGCCGGGCGGCGCGTTGGCCGGGCGATTGCCGTACGCCTCGCCGGCGCCGGGATGCGCGTCGGCATCCACTACAACCAGAGCGCGCGCGGCGCCGAGGAGACGCTCGCCATGGTGCGCGCGCTCGGCAGCGACGGCGTGACGTTGGCGGCGGATCTGTCCGACCGCGCTGCGGCGCGCGCGCTCGTCGATCGCGCGGTTTCGGCCCTGGGCGGCCTCGACTTGCTCGTCGCGAGCGCTGCGAGCTTCGAGCGGGTTCCGCTCGACGCCATCGACGACGCCGCCTGGGATCGCACGCTCGGGCTCAACCTCGCCTCTCAGTTCGCGCTCGCGCAGCGAGCCATCCCCGAGCTGCGAAAGACGCGCGGGTCCATCGTGTTCATCACGTGCTCGAGCGCGACCACACCCTTTCGCAACTACTTGCCGTACGTGGTCGCCAAGGGAGGGCTGCGGCAGCTCATGCGCGTGCTTTCGCTCGAGGTGGCGCCCGACGTGCGCGTGAATGCGGTGGCACCGGGCACGGTCCTGCCGCCGCCGGACTTTCCCGGACAGAGCCTGGAGCGGATTACCGCGCGCATTCCGCTCGCGCGCACCGGAACCGCCGAGGACGTCGCCGACGCCGTGCTCTATCTCGCCCGTGCGCCTTTCGTGACGGGCCACGAGATCGTCGTGGATGGGGGGCGCAGCGTCGCTGCGGTCGAGCGGTACGGCTAAAACCGTGGCATACGCTCGGGATGCACCGGGAAGAGCGCGACTTTTCCATCGTTCTCCACGTCGCGGCGGAGTTCGGCGACGACTACGATGGCGACGAGGACGGCTTCGCGTGGTTCGAGAGCTTCGAACGCGAGCTCAAGCCGCGGCTGGTGGCGGCGGATTTCGCCGTGTTCCCCTCCGTTCCCCCTTTCGCGCCCTGGCCGGCCCAACGCGGGCGCGATCCCGAGCGCGCGCTGGAAATAGCGGTCACGCGCGTTTTCGGGTAGTGCTCGCGCTCACGCTCCGGGACGGATCGCGATTTCGTAGGCGGTGGGAGCGCCTTCCACGGGCTCGGGAAGCGGCTCGAGCACCACACGGCCGTCGAGCCCGTGCTGTTGCAGGGCTCGGGCGAGACGCCCCCAGCGCTCCTCGGCCAACGTGGCAGACAGATTTCGATCGTGGCGCGCTTCGCGCAGGCTCGCTCGGAGCTGCGGATCGTTCTCGGCGAGGCCCGCGAGGGCCTTGAGCACGACGGAGAGTGCCGCGCGGGGCTCCCCGCTGTCCTCTTCGAAAATGGTTTCGCTGGGAACGGTGAGTAGCAGGGCTCCCTGGTGCGCCTTCACCGAGATGGCTTTGCCGAGCCCTCCGGCGGCGAGCGCTTGCCGCACCTGACGCGCCACCGCGCCCAGATCGGCCGTGGTGCTCGGCGGCGGCGTAGCCGCTTTCGGCGGCGGGCTCGACGTCTCTCGTGCGGCGTCGAGCTCCGCGCCGGGGGCATCCGGGGCTCCGTAGGCTTCGAGCGCGGGCGGCGTATCGGCCGGAGTCGCCGCGTCGCCTTCCGCGGTCGGGTCCGTCCCCGCCAGCTCGCGCTCGAGCTCTTCCTTCTGCTCGGAGTACGCGCGGAGGTGATCGCCCGCGCGGGAGAGCTCGTTGCGCAGTTGGTCGACCAGGATCGCCGATTCGTCGCGCTCCTTCTCGGTGATGCTCGTCGCGAGCCGCTGCTCGTCGAGCAGACGTTGCTGCTCCTGGAGCGCGGCTTCCCGCTCGGCGAGGCTCGCCTCGAGCTTGGCCACGCGCTCGCGTTCGGCGGCGAGCGCGATGGCGGCGCGCCGCCGCTGTTCCGCCTCCACCTCGGTGACGGACTGAGCC
>QGUH01000251.1 GCA_003242355.1 Pseudomonadota bacterium | reverse complement strand
GAATTTGTAAAAAAAGAAGGGGGCTGGGTATGGAGAACTCCCGCCAACACCGTCGCTTGCAGGAGCGGGATCGGCTCGCGGCGCTCGGCGAGATGGCGGCGGGCCTCGCGCACGAAGTGAAGAACCCGCTCGGCGCGATCAAAGGCGCCGCGCAGCTTCTGGGTGACGCGGGCAGCCGCCTCGACGCCGCCGAGCGCGAGTTCGTCGGCATCATCCTCGAAGAGGTCGAGCGGCTCGATCGGGTCGTGGGGTCGGTGCTCGACTACGCGCGGCCCTCGAAAGGGGAGCTCCACGCCGTGGACGCCGGCGCGGTGGTGCGGCGGACCCTGACCGTGCTCGCCTCCGATCGCGCGGGAGACTGGGACGTGGAGACGGACATCGCCGAAGGGCTGCCGCTCATTCGCGCCGACGCCGAGCAGCTCCGGCAGGTGCTCATGAACCTCGTCCGGAACGCCATCCAGGCCGTGGGCGGGCGGGGAAAAGTCCGCGTTTCCGCAGCAGTACGGGAGCGCGGCCCGGGGGCGTCCGTCAACGACGGGCCGGAGTGGGTGGAGATCAGTGTGCGTGACGAAGGGCCCGGCATCCCACCTCAGGTGCTCGAGAAGTTGTTCGTTCCCTTTTTCACCACCAAGCCGACCGGCACCGGGCTCGGGCTCGCCGTGAGTCAAAGATTGGTCGAGGAAATGGGTGGACGGATCGAGGTCACGTCACGGCCGGGAGCAGGATCCACCTTCACCGTCGTGCTGCCCGTGGCACGCGACGCGCTCGGCGCACCGCGTTCTTCCCGTGAGCCGGCCCGACGAGAGCATGCTTCCTCGGCGCCAGCGGAGTGAGCGCGCCCAGGGGCACGCAACGTGCCCGGGGCGTGGCCGCGGAGCTGGGCCGAGCGCACACATCCCAGGCCGGGTCGATGGCCAGGTCCGCCGCCTTGCCTCCACTTGTCGGCGGGTCCTATGCTAGCGAGGCGGCGCCGCGGTGGGCGCCGGCCCTTCAGCGATTCCCAGGTATGTCGAGTAAAGTCGCCCGCCAGAAGACCTTGACGGACTCCCGGCCTGGCGGGTCTCGCCTCGCGTTGCGCTTCATCTCCGGCAAGTATCAGGGAGGCGAGTATCCCCTGATCGAAGGCCAAGAGATCGTGATCGGTCGCTCCAGCGAGCTCGACATGGTGCTCGTCGAGGAGATGGTTTCGCGCCGACACGCGCGAATCTCGCTGAAAAACGGCGTCATTACGATCGAGGATCTCGGCTCGACGAACGGCACGTTCATCAACGGTGAGAAAATCCAGCGCGCGACCCTCAACGAAGGGGATCGCATTCTCATCGGCACGAGCATTCTCAAAGTCGTGGCGCTCGCCGATCCGGTGCGTTTCGACGGGCCCGAGGCGGCGGCCGCGGCGCGCGCTTCCGCGCGGCAATACATGAGCCGCGCTTCCGACGAGGCGCCGCGCATGAGCGGTAGCCTCGAGGAGATCCCGCTGCCGGACTTGCTGCAGCTCTTCGGCACCTCGCGCAAGTCGGGCGTGCTGATCGTGCGCACCGAAGACATGGAGGGGCGCATCTACTTGCAGGACGGGATGATCAAGTACGCGGAGATCGACGGCAGCCCGCACATGGGCGCGCGCAAGTCGATCTATCGCCTGCTCGGTCTGCGGCGCGGCATCTTCGATCTCGCGCCGCCCGATCCGCGGGAGTTCGACGAGCCCCTCGACGCGAGCGCGCAAGAAGTCTTGATGGAGGGCTTCCGCCAGCAAGACGAGCTCGAGGCGCTCAAGGCGAAGTTGCCGCCGTTCGAGTCTCGCTTGAAGTTGCCCTCGCCCCTCGCGGCCTCGCTCCGCACGCTCTCGCCCGAGGAGCTCGATTCGCTGCAGCTCGCGGTGAGCTCGCCGAGCATTCAGGCCGCGCTCGACGCATCGCCCGAGCCCGATCTCGACGTCGCGCTGCGGATCGAGTCCCTCCTCAGCCGGGGCTACGTGATTCCGGATCAAGGCTGAGCGCGCGCGGCCATTCGGCGGTGCGCGTTGCGAAGGCCTCGGCCTTCGTGCGCGAGAGGACGTCCGCGCCGCGTATGGCCCTTCAGCGCGTTGCGAACGTTCGGATTTTTTCGGCGCGCGGATCCGTCAGCCCTCGGCGCGTGCACGGCCTTCCATGGCGCGCGCGTGGGCTCTTCAGCGCTTTCCGAGCGTCCGGACTTCCACGGCGCGCGCGTGGGCTTCGAGGCCCTCGGCGCGGGCGAACGCGGCGATCGCCCGGCCCTGCGCGGCGAGGGCGTCCGCCGAGTACTCGATGAGCGAGCTGCGCGAGACGAAATCGTAGACGCCGAGCGGCGCGCCGAACCGCGCCGCGCCGCCGGTGGGCAACACGTGCGAAGGGCCCGCGACGTAATCGCCGGCGGCCTCGGGCGTCATCGCGCCGATGAACAGCGCTCCGGCGCGCACGATGCGTCGAGCGAGCTCCCGCGGGCTCTCGGTCTGCACCGAGACGTGCTCGGCCGCGAGGCGATTGGCGACGCGCGCGAGCGCGTCCCGGTCCCGCACCACGAGGGCCGTCCCGTGCGCAGCCAGCGAGGCTTCGGCGATTTGCCGACGCGGCAACGTCGCGAGCGCCTGCGTGAGCTCGGTTTCGACGCGCGCCACCAGCTCCGCGCTGGTGGTGAGGAGCAAGGCGTAGGCTGCCTCGTCGTGCTCGGCTTGCGAGAGCAAATCCGCGGCGACGTACGCGGGGTTCGCGGCACCGTCCGCGATGACCAGGATTTCGCTCGGCCCGGCCAGGCCGTCGATGTCGACCTCGCCGAATACGAGGCGCTTCGCCGCCGTGACGTAGAGGTTTCCGGGGCCGACGATCTTGTCGACGCGGGGAACGCTCTCGGTGCCGTAAGCGAGGGCGGCCACGGCCTGCGCGCCGCCCGCGTCGACGATGGCGGTTACTCCCGCCAGATGACAGGCGGCACGCACCGCAGGGCTCACCTGCGGGCATGCGACGAAAATCTCGGACACGCCGGCCACGCGCGCCGGAACGGCGCACATGAGCACGCTCGACGGGTACTGGGCCTTGCCGCCAGGAGCGTAGACGCCGACCCGCTCGAGCGGCGTCGTGCGGCTCTCGAGCGTGATGCCGGAAGCGCTCGCCTCGAACCCGCCGAGGTGAGCGCGCTGCCGCTCGTGGTAGCTCTGGATGCGCGCTGCCGCGAGCTCGAGCGCTTCGCGCACTTCGGCAGGAAGCGACTCGAGCGCCTCCTTGCCGCCGTAGTCGCGGAGCAGCAGCCGCTCCGGACGCCGCCCCTCGAAGCGCTCGACGTACCGCGCGACGGCCGCGTCGCCCTCGCGCCGCACGTCCGACACGATCGCGCGCACCGCAGGCTCGATCTGGTCGAGATCGGACTCGCCGCGGCGCGCGAGCTCGGCGAGCCGTGCATCGAAGCTCGGTGAGCCCTCGTCCACCCGAGCGAGCCAGGAGGCGCGGGCGCTCATGTCCAGTGTCCCGCTTTCAAAGCGGCCGGATCGTATTCGCGGATGCGCGGACCGAGCGACTCGCGGAAGACCTGCTCGTCATCCATGTCGATGTGCTCTTCGGGAAAGCCTTTCGCGACCTCCATCCCAATCGCGAGGATGCGCAGGAACATCGCGAAGCTCGACGCGCACAGGCGCGGCTTCCACAAGTCGGTGCCGCTCATCGCCGTGTACACGGGACAGTCACCCTCCGCGTCGGGGCTGCCCACGTCGAGGAAATAGGGGTCACCGAGCAGCGTGCTGTGCGCGATGATGATCCACGTCGGGCGCCACCCGTTCGGGGCGGGTGCCGTGCGCAGCGTGCCATCCTCGTTTTGCGCGAAGCCACGTTGTTCCTCCAACAGGCGTTCGGCGGGCACGAGGCGCACGCGCTCGGCGGGCGTCCGCGTTTCGACGTCGATGGGGTTGCAGGCCGCCAGAAACTCCCGATAACGCCGCGGAATTCGCAACGTCGATCGCAGCGACTCGACGAGACCCGGGTCGGCCTTGCCGAAACGGGCAGGCACCCCGCGCTCTTCGAAGGCACTTTTCAGGGCGGCTATCGATTCAGCTAGATCGCTATCCAAGCTTGGCGATCCTTTCGCTCGCGTGCGGTCTCGATGGACACGTCCACCGGCCAACGCGTCGGACCACAGGAGAACTTCCGGGGAGACTTTCTTGCCCGAGCGGGGCGAAGACGCAAGCCCGCTTCAGAAGCGGTAACCGAGCGCGGGCCCCGCCGTCCAGGCGAGCGCCGGGGTGTCGTTGCCCTCCTCGGCGAGCCCCTGGCCGTAGGACCTGAGGCCGCCGGCAATTCCAATGGCGACGTGCGGGTTGGCGGGATACCACTCGAGCCCCAGGCGCCCGCCGAAGTAAAGATTCGGATCGGTTGCGTTCTCGAAGCCGTAGACCTCGAGCACGTCGTCGCTGACTTTCGCCAAACCCGCGCTGCCTTCCGCGTAAATGCCGAACCCCGTCGAGAGCGGCACCGTCGCGCGGATTCCCGCTCCGAGCCCGTAGATGCGGTAGGTGCGCGGCGGCGGCGGCGGGGAGGCTCGACGCGTCGTGGAAAACGCGAGCTCCCCTTCGGCGAAAATCGCGAGCCAGCTCAGAGGTTCGACGCCCACGCGCAGGAACAGCCAGGGCGCCATTGGCGAGATGTCGTTCATCGGCCCGAGATGACCGAGGGCGCCGAGGCCCGCCTCGACCAGCACGCCATGGTAGCGCGGTGGCGGCGGAGGCGCCTCGAGCCCCTCGGGAAGGGCCGCTTCGGAAACATCGACGCCACGCTGGGCTTCCAGCCAGGCTTCGATTTCTTCTCGAGACAGCGGGCGCGGTTCGTCCTGTTCTGCCGAAGCTGCTCGTCCGGTGAGGATCACCGTGAGCGCTGCCACCCAGGGGAGACGCCGCACGACGAACGAGACTACACCACTCAGTTCTCGCGGCGCTTCTTCTTTGCCTTCGCACCTTTGGCGAGCACCGGCACCACCGGGGGAGGGGGCGCTTCCTTCTCGCGCCGGGCCGCCGGTTGCTCGGCCCGCTCGACGACGGTCGGTCGTTCGGGCTGAGCGGGTGCCGCCACGCGTTCGGGGGCAGGGGAGCGCTCGATGGGCGTCGGGCGCTCGGCAGGAATCGCCCGCGGTGCCTCCTTGGCCACGAACGGCCTCTGGGCCGGCATCGGGGCCGCGCGCAGGCTGGGGGTCGCCGCGGCCCGCCGTTGCGCCTGGGGGGCGACGAGCCCCGGCTCCCCGTCCGTCCGCACGAGGCCGCGGACCAGCGCGCCGGGAGCCACGCCGATCCGGGGCGCCGACAGATCGCCGACCACGCGTGCGCCGCGCTCGAGGAGCACGCCTTCGGTGCCCCGCAGGTCGCCTTGCACCGTGCCCGCGACGGAGATCTCGGCGCCCGACACATTTCCGCGGACCACGGCTTCCTGCCCGAGGGTCACGTCGCCGTCGACGCTCACGTCCCCTTCGACGCGTCCCAAAATCTCGAGATCGCCCTGACCGCGCACGTTGCCGCGCACGACGGTTCCACGACCGATTACGGAAGCCGTCGCCATCGATCTCAGATCTCCATGTCGACGTTGCCCTTGAACGAGGCTCCGTCGGCGATCGTGAAGCGGGCGGCGCGCACGTCTCCGATCAGGCGTCCACCGGCCTGGAGATCCACGCGCTCGCTGGCCGTGACGTCACCGGTGACCTGGCCGGCGATGTTCACGCTCGATCCGGAAATGTCGGCCTGAACCACGCCGGTTGCGCCGACGACGACCGTGTCCTCGGTCGTCAGCTTGCCGCGAAGCGTGCCGTGCACGGCGACGTCCTCGTCGCTCGTGAGATCGCCCTCGATGCTGAGTCCTTCTCCGATCACAGTTGCCATGTCGCCTCTCGATCAGAACTCGTCGGCTATCGCCGGCGGGGAGGGCCGAGGTCCAGCTCGAGGTCGGTCTCGATGCGAACCGAGACGCGCGCCCCGGGCTCGATGGAAACCTCGGTCGCCTTGAGCTCACCGCGGACGAGCGCCCCGGCCCGGACGGCGACGGTTCCACCGGCCGCAACGTCAACGACGAGGGTGCCGGCAACCTCGACGCTTTCCGCGGTCACGTTGCCTTCGACGCTCG
>QGUH01001255.1 GCA_003242355.1 Pseudomonadota bacterium | reverse complement strand
CGCGCGAAGGCCTTGCCGAGCCGCCCCGGGGCGAGCTAGAACCCCTCGCCCCGGGCAACGGGGCAGCCGCGAAGGCGGCGCTTCGGTGCCCGAACACACCCATCACCCGCGAAGGTGGCGGAATTGGCAGACGCGCTGGATTCAGGTTCCAGTGGGGTAACTCCTGTGAGGGTTCAAGTCCCTCCCTTCGCACCAGGTCGAAAGGCAGCGCCCCCCGCTCCTCGAGGCGCTGCCCCCCGAAAACCTCGAAGCGCGACGTGCTCGTAGGCCGCGCCTGCTCGAGCTCGTAGCGCGCCGCACGCCGCTCGCGCGTTGCGAACCGGGAGCGCGCTTGGCTCGACGACCAGCCGAGCGCGCCCGGGAGCTGGAGTCAGATCCCGAGCCGGCGACGGAGGGCGAAGGCCGGCTCGCTGAGCCAGAAGCAGACGAGGTCGCGGACCAAGCGGTCGCCGTCGGCCGCGCGGGGGAGCCATGCGCCGAAGAGCTCGGCTTCGTGCTTGCGCACGAGAGCGATGCTGGACGGAAGATCGTCCGCGACGAGCAGCGCCGCGCGCACGGCGGTGAGCCGCGTATCGGCGACCCAGGAAGCGACGTCCTGGAGCGGCGCCGCGGCGTAGACCCGAGCCGCATCTTCGATCGGGCCACGGCCTATCCAGGGGAGCGCCTTCGAAACCCGACGCGAAAGGGCAGCGAGGTGCTCCTCGTCGACCCCCGCGGCGCGGAACCCGGGCTCGACCATCCGCGCGGCCGCCGCCAAGAGGAGCTGAAGTTGCTGGGGCGACAGGCGATCCACGGCGGCGACTCCGCGCGCGATGTTGATCATGACGCGCCCGATCAAAAACGCCTGCTCCGCCTCCCCGAGCCCCGCCACCGCGCTCGGAACGAGCAGGCTCACCGGCGACGTGAGCTCGACCTCGACGACGGCAGATTTCGCCCGATGGATGTACACGTCGTACTCGGGCACTCCGAAAATGGCCGCGAGCCGATCGCAGAGGTGCCGCACGGGGTGCGAGGAGCGCCCGCTCAACCGATCCCGGCCCGTGACGTTCCAGCGTTCCAGATCGGGAGGATGGACCTTGCCCGTGATGTCTCCGAGCGCCGCGAGCAGGCGCGCCGCGGGATCTTCGCCACGACGCACGGAGACCAGGGCAAGCTCCGTGCTTCCGAAGGCCCCCGGCGAAGCGAGCGCGGTGCGCGGGGTGCGCAAGCTCCAGGTGGTGCGCTCGACCTCGTTCGCGTATCCGAGCGCGACGAGCGGCCCGAGCGCGAGCGTGGCCTCGACCGGACGCTCCAGCGCGCGGAAGGCTTCCGCGAGCTGCCGGAAGCTCCGCTGCCGCGTGATGTCGGCCGCGAGCACCGCCGTGAGCTCGGCGACGGCGCGCTGGCATTGCCCCACCGCGAGCAAACGCTCGGCGAGCTCCGCCCGCAGAGAAACGTCGCTCGGGTACAAGATGAGCCCGCGCTCGAGCCAGTGGACCGCCTCGTCCGACTGCCCGAGCGGCCCCGAAAGCACCCGAGAGAGCTCGAGGTACACGTCCGCACCGGGCGCTCCGGAGCTTTCGATGTGGCGCTTGAGCGCCGTCGCGTAGCGCGCGAACGACGGACCCGAGCCGGGCTCGGCATTCGTGATGAGCTCGGAGAGCTCGCTCGCAGCCGAGCCTTCCACGCCCGAAAGCACGACCGCCTGCTCGAAGCCGGCCGCCCATCCACCGAGCGGC
>QGUH01000250.1 GCA_003242355.1 Pseudomonadota bacterium | reverse complement strand
TTCCCCGCGGGACCCCCGGACCCCCCGGGCCCGTTCTCCGGCCGCCTCCGCGGCCGTTCGATCACTCGCACTCGGTGAGCTGCGGCACGTCGAGGAGCTTTCCCTCCGAATCGTACGCGTAGTCGCAGATGCCGCGACGGCCGAAGAGCTCCTCGAGATAGGCAGCGTCCTCCGGAGTGGAGATTTCCGCGAAGCCGAAACAACGGGTATCGGGATGGGCGCAATCGGCGTTGCAATCGCAGAGCGGGACGCATTGCCCGAGGTCACCGACGTCGCCGTCCACATCCCACGGCAAAAGGCAGGCCGCGTTCGCCGGACCCGCGCCATTCCACCCACAGCCTTCGATGCGACCGAACGTGCACGGGGCAACGCAGGCGGAATAGACGGGCTCGCCGCTTTGGTCGACGAAGGACATGCAATTGCCGATACAGGTGTCCTCCGCCGCAGCGGGGTCGCACTGAGCACCGATGGCGTCGCTGCCCACGTCTTGGTCCGTGCAGAGGCCGACGCCGAGGTCACAGCGCAGCCCCGTGTCGCAATCGAAATCCCCTCCGCACTGGAACCAGCACGCCTCGATCGGTTCCCAGCACACGCCGTCCACACAGCGGGCCGGGCCCGAGCACTGCGAATCATCGGTGCACGCCGCCTCTCCCTGGCGGCGCGGGACGACCGAGCAGGCCATGTCCGCTCGCTGTTGACACTTCGGGTCCACCCCGTACCCGACACTGCACGCTTCGATGCAGATGCCGGCGTCGGTGTAACAGCGGCTGCCCGCGGGACAATCGGCATCGGTCGCGCACTCGACGGTGCACAAGCCGTGCGGCACACCGACCTCCGGTGGGACGCAAAAGGAGGCCGTGCAGTCCGTGTCGTCCTCGCAGAACCGTCCGATCGAGGCAACCGTCGCCGCGCCACCCGTGCCAGCACCGCCCGCGGTTCCACCGGTGTTCGTTCCGCCGTTGGCGGTGCCACCGGTCTCGCTCCCACCGGTGCTCGATCCACCGTTGGCGGTTCCACCGGTCTCGCTTCCGCCCATGCCGGTACCGCCGGTGCCGCCTCCGGCACTGCCGCCCTGGGGCGTGCCGTCGTCATCGGAGCCGCCCGCGCCGCCGTCTTCCGGTTCGTCGGTGTCGGCGCCTGCCGTTCCGCCCGTGTCGTCGCCGCCGCTCGAGCCCGGGCTCTCGCCTCCCTCGCCGCCGGTCGATCCCCCCTGCCAGAGATTTTCGTCGGCGTCGTCGCCGCACCCCAGCGTGAGTCCCAGACTCGTGGCGATCACCCAGAAACAGAACCGCACTCGCGCCATCGCTCGCGTCTCCGTTGGTGCCTGCACGGGAGCGCAGGTGTCCTTCCGCCGGCCAAACACGGAGGGGAGCTTCGCAGAGGTCTCCCCCGCGGCGCAAGAGCGAGCGCTCGGGCGCCCCCGCACCCGAGCGCTTCCACGCAATCGGCCGAAATGACCCCGCGCCGCGGGGCGCGAGGCTCGGAGCCGGGCTCCGGATCAGTTGGAGTTGACTTCGACGCGGAGCAAGCGACGTCCGATGAACACGTAGTCGCCGTGGCTCAGTGGCTTTTCGGCCTTGATGCGGATGTACGTGCCGTTTTTGCTGTCGTAGTCGGTGAGCAGGAACTTGCCCTCGCGCTCCTCCACACCGCAGTGGGTGCTCGAGAGATAGAGGTCGCCCGGGAAGTTGAGATCGCAACCTTCTCGCCCGATGGTGAGCGCGCCGCTGCGCGCGCAGGCCGTCATGCCGACCGCGCCCCCTTCCAGCACCTGATTCAGGCGGAACGGGCTCGGATGCTTCGGCGACGAGTAGAAGAAGGTGCCATCGGGATCGGCGCCGTCGGAAGCTTTGGGCGTCGGATCGAGCCGGAAAACCTGCTCACCCGCGAGGAACGTGTCCCCGGGCGCGATCTCGACCGTGCCCCGAATCCGGAAGTAGACGCCGTTCAACGATCCTTCGTCGCGCACGACGAGCCGACCGTCGCGATAAAAGAAGTTTGCGTGTTTGGGTGAAACGAAGGGATCGTCCGGAAACTCCACCTGGCCCTGACGCCCCACGAGGTGCTGATCCGCCTTCAGGTGGTACGAAAGGCCGTCCATGCCGTCGCCGCGCACCAGAATGAGACGCGCTTTCGACGGGTCCTGCATGTCGCTGTAGAAGCGAGCGTGCAGGTGCAACATGTTCTCCGGCACGGCGGCGCCGCAGCGACCGCAGAACTTGTGCCCGCTCGGGACCGGCGTCATGCACGAGCTGCAGACGTAATACTTGGCTTGATCCATTGGAGGGCTCCTCGGCACCGTCCGGGATTCGATCCGGCGGTTCTAGCCCCTGAGCCTCCGATAATTTTCTTCGGTTGGGAACATTTTGATCGCCGACGCGGCGCGCCCCGGTGCCCCTCCGGACGCCTCGCACGCCCTGCCCGGCTGTCCGTTTCCCGCAAAGCCCCAGGGTACCCCGGGCAAAAGTGGACCCCCACTCACCGACAGCTACCGCGCATGTCGGCGTGGGCGGGAACGCGAAGCACGCCCAACCGCGCGGTTCGGCCGGGACTCGAGCCCGAAGCACGCAAGCCGCGCGTGTCGGCCCGGGACCGAAACCCGAAGCTGGCCCTCGCGTGCGCGTCGCCCGGGGACCGGAGCCGCAGGCACCCGCCGCCGCGAATGTCGGCGTCGGAGCTGCGGTCCTGCTGCGGACGGCACCTGGTCGTGCGAGTGCGTCACGGGATCGGGGCAGCGGGTCACCGTCCCGCGCTCTTTCGAGGATTCTGGGACGGCGTGCAGCGTAGCGGCGGCACGCTGCCCGGACCTCGTCGAGTTGGAATCGGACGACGGCTTCTGAACGGGGCTTGGCGCGCGGGGCGGCTCTCGAGCCGCCCCGCACGCTGCCGGCGGTCACTGCGCCATTTCGAGGGCGCGCTCTTGCCAGAACACGCCCGCACGCGGACCGCCGCCGCACTCGCCATCCGACTCACCGGGACGCTTGAGCCAGAGGAACGCGTGCACGAGCGGATCGCCGGTCTCGGTGGTCGGCGGCGTGCCGATCTTGCGCCCGGGCGGATTGCACCACTCGTTGTCCGGCGCGGGGCCCGCGCCGTTGCGGCTCGTGTCGATCACGAACGGCGCGCCACCGACGAGCTCGCTGATCTTCTTGCCGTATTCGATGTTCTCTTCGGTAAAGCCGTAGTTCGACGTGTTGAGCGCGAAGCCGTGCGCCTCTTCGATGCCGGCCTTCTTCAAGCGCTCGGCCATGACTTCCACCGGCGCCCAGCGCGAATGGCCCGCGTCGAGGTACACGACGGTCTTCGGGTTCTGGCGCAACACGCGAACGGCGTCGCGCAACAGGAACAGCCGCTCTTCTTGCTGCTCGGGCGTCAGGCACTTGTCGAGCAAGCCGAGCGCATCGGGCTCGAGCACGACGACCGCGGCGTCCTGTCCGATGCCCGCGTGAATCTTGCGAATCCACTGACGATAAGCGTCCTTGCTGTTGAGACCACCCGCCGAGTGCTGACCGCAGTCGCGATGCGGCAGGTTGTAGGCGATGAACACCGGCATCGCGCCCTCGGCCTTCGCCTTGCCGACGACGTGCTGCACGGTGCGATAAATGTTGGAGTTCCACTCACCGAGCCACAGCGCTTGCGGCTGCTTGGCGATCTTGTCGAGGATCGCTGCCTTGTCGGGCTCCTGCGCGCGAATGGCGTTCGCGCGCAACGCGGCGAGCGACTCCGGATCCACCCAGAGCTTGGCGCCCGCGAGCGGATTGCCCGTCGCCTTCGGCGGTGCGGGCGGATCGGTGATCGGCAGATCGTCGACCGCAGGATCGATCGCGCCGGACTGCGCGGAGCCGGAAGCATCGGCCGAAGTCGCCGGTTCCGGAGCAGCCGACTGGCCACACGCGGAGAGCAGGCCCAGGGCGGCGACCACGACGGCAGTCAGTGCACCGCGCGAGCCAAAGGGAGAGACGAGAGGACGCATCGAGCGAGACATAGCGTCGCGTTATGTGCCGAGAACCAGCCGGGGCGCAACGGTCTCCGGATGGGGCAAGACGCCGCCCGCGAAACAGGCCCGCTGACCAAAAAGGAAAGGTGCTTTTCGTAATCGGCCCAAATTTCCGACTGACCCCAAAAGAGGATGAGACCGAAGGCGGATTTGCTCAGCGAATGACCGTGAATCGCGTGCGCGCGTCCCGGAACCCGGCAGGGCCCAGCAGGCGAAAGAGAATGCTTTCGCGGCACGTCGCGGCATCGACGAGTCCGAAGTCGCGTGAGTCGTAGGGGAACCAGCGATTGTCGCTGACCAGCACGAGTTGGTCGGGGCCGGGCGTGAACGCTATTTCGGTTTGCTCGCGAGGTTTTCCGCTGCCACGGAGGTGCACGCGGCCGAAGAGGTCCTCGCGATCACAGCGCAGCTCGGTCGGAGCCCCCGTTGCCGGATCGGCAACCGTGAAGGTCGACTCGAGACAACCTCCCTCGCTGCTCGAGGCCTTCCCGTTCACGCGCACGGTCGAGCCGTGGATCTCGACGGTGTCTCCCGGCTGACCCACGATGCGCCCGATCACCCATCGATCGTGGGCGCCCGGCTCGGGACAGAGCACGAGATCCCCGAACGTGGGGGGAGACAGGCGGTAGAGCACGACGAGATCGCCGCCCGCGAGCGTCGGCGCGATGGAGGCTTCGAGGTACGGATCGTCGTTCGGGATGCGGATCACGCGCACCGCGAAGAGCCGCAACAGCCCCCCGATGACACCGAGCACGAGCGCGACGTACAGGAGAAAGCGCAAAAGAGCGCGCACCCTGTCAGACTATCCGAAATCGATGGGCGCCCGCGAGCCCGTGACGGATCACGGCATCAGCGACAATCGATCGGCGGCAGCTCGGCGGGGCTCGCGCCTTGCGCGACGAGCTCGGCCGTGGCGAACACGGCGCGGAAGCTGTCGAGCCGAGTGAGCTCGGTCAGGCCCAGCGTGGCCTCGTTCGCGTCCATCGCACTCTGTGAGACGACGCCCATGATGCGCCCGTCGTTGAGGCTCACCGCGGGGCCGCCGCTGTCTCCCGGACAAATCGCGGCCTCGAGGCGAAAGCGCTTGGAAAAGACCTCGCGAACCGGCGAGCCGACGCGCAGCTTGCGGTAGATGCCGTCGTCGCTCCCCCCACAGCGTCCGAAACCGATCGGCATGAGCGCATCGCCCGGCGACGGCGCGCGATCGAGCTCGGGAGCGCGCACCGCCACGCCGCGCACGGGACGCTCGAGCACCAGAATCGCGATGTCTCCATCGCCCGCGGCATGACCGCAATCGGGAGCGACGATGGCCCGCACACCGACATCGCCCCACGGCAGGTGTCCGCCGCCGAGCTCGACGCGCACGCCCGAGGGCTCGATGTCCTTGGGCTCGATCCGCCCATTCGCGGAGCGCACGGCGACACAGTGGTGCGCAGTGAGCACCCGATCCGGAGCGATCAGCGCGCCGGAACAGGTGACGACACCGGCGACCACGCGCACCACGAAATCGTCCTCGGTCGACAGCGCGACGTCGGGAGCTTCGGTCGTGATCCGCAGCTCGGCATCGGGCGCCGCTGCGGGTCGCGGCTGCTCCGCCGCACGCGGCTCGGACACGCCCGCACGAAACGCCGCACAAGCGGAGCCGAGGAGCGCGCAGGCGAGGACCAGGGCAGTCGGCGCTCGAACACCGATGGCTTCGCTGGACTCGCGCTCGTTTTTCGGCACGCGGCTCGCTCGAATCGACCGCGGAGAGCACCGCGGGTGGTGGCATTGTCTCACGAGTCGCGCGACGGCGCGAGCCGGCAACCGGGCAGGACTGCGGCGGAAAGGGGCTTTACTCGGGCGCCCGATTGGGGGCTCACCCCACCACCACGAGGTCGTCCTTGTGGACGACCACCACGTCTTCGACGCCGAAGAGGTGCTCGAGCTGCTCGCCGCGCTTGCCCGCGCTACGCGCCGCGTCGAGCACACCGAGCCGTGTCAAACCACGCCCCACCTCCGTTCCGTCCGAACCGCCAAGGCGCCCGCCGTCCCCCGGTTGAAACTCGCCGCACACCCCGGGGAGCCCCCCGGCCGGCAAGCGGCCTTGCCCCCCCGGCCCCTGTCCTTTTA
>QGUH01001254.1 GCA_003242355.1 Pseudomonadota bacterium | reverse complement strand
CGGCGACCCCCTATATCTTCGTTTTTCTTTTTGGTGGGAGCGTTCGATTTGGATAAGGGGCCGGCCCTGGGCGGCGATTCCCCTCGGCTTTGCGCCGACGAGCAGCTCGGGGCCGTCTTCGAGGATGCGCTCTCCGAGCCAGGGCCGAAACGGCCCGGCGAGCGCGGCGCTCACTTCTTCTTCTTGCCGCCGGTCGTCTCGGCCTTCGGCTTCGGAATGCCGCCGGCGCGCTTCACCGCGCCGCGCACGACCACGATGCCGTTGCGCGGGCCCGGGATACCGCCGCGGATGAGGAGCAGATTCTCCTCCGGCACCACCTTGACGACCCTCTGATTGAGCACGCTGAACGTTTCGGCACCGGAGTGGCCCGCCATGCGCGTGCCGAGCTTCACGCGGCCGGGCGTGAGGCGCGTGCCGATGGAGCCACCGTGGCGACGGTACTCGTGCGTACCGTGGGTCTGCACGGCGCCCGCGAAGTTGTGGCGACGCATGACGCCCGTGAAACCGCGACCGCGCGAGATCCCTTGAACGTCGACGAGCTGCCCTTCCTGAAACACCTGCTCGAGCTTGAGCTCCTGGCCCACCTCGAAGCCGGCGGCGTACTCCGCCGTGCAGCGAAGCTCGCGCAGCGTGCGGCGCGGCGCCACGTTCGCTTTCTGGAACATGCCGGCGAGCGCCTTGCCGAGACGCTTCGCCTTGGGCTCGCCGATACCGAGGATCAGCGCGTCGTAGCCGTCCTTGTCGCGCGTGCGCTTGCCGACGATGACGGGCTTCGATTCGACCACGGTGCACGCGATCACGGAGCCGTCCTCCGCAAACACCTGGGTCATTCCGAGCTTGCGCCCGATCACACCGGGGTACTGGTTCATCGTCTTCCTCGTCGTCGTCGATGGGGCCGCCCTCGGGAGGCCCGCGGGCCGCTTCTTTCGCTGGCCGCTAGGAGCGGGCGGATTAGCCTCCCGCCGCCATCTCGTCAAGGGGACGACGCACGGGTCTGGAGCCGCCCCCGGGGGTCGCTGGCTTCCGGGTTCCCGTCCGCCGGGCGGGCCGCGCCGGGCGAGCGCCCTTGACGGGGGGAGATGCGAGGGCATAATGCCGCGCCCCTTCGACCCCGAGAAGTCCCATGGCCACGCTCTCCAAGATTACCGCACTCGAATCCGCCGGGCTCCGCAACGACCTTCCGGAGTTCCGCGTCGGGGACACCGTCGCCGTGCACTACAAGATCATCGAGGGCGACAAGGAGCGCGTCCAGATCTTCCGCGGCGTGGTCATCAAGCGGCACCGCGCGGGCCTGCGCTCCACGTTCACGGTCCGCAAGGTAAGCTTCAGCGTCGGGGTCGAGCGCGTGTTTCTGCTGCACTCGCCGCGTCTCGAAAAGATCGAGGTCATCTCCCGCGGCGTCGTGCGCCGGGCGCGGCTCTTCTACTTGCGCGAGCTGTCCGGCAAGGCCGCCCGCGTGCAGGACGAGAAGGACCGCTGAGGGGCCAGCGGTTCGGCGCGCGCCGAGCCCTGCGGCAGGCAGCGCGAAACGGAGCGCCCGCGTGGAGCGGGGTCCCGCCGCATTCGCTTTAGCGGATGCGGGGTGGCGCGTGCCGCGCCCGTGAGAACGAGACGAGCAGCGACTCGAGGGTCGCTCGCGGCCTTTGCTGCGGCGCAGACAAGGACCGGAAACCACACGAAGACCACCGGCACCCGCGCGCACACACCCCCACACCACCCC
>QGUH01001253.1 GCA_003242355.1 Pseudomonadota bacterium | reverse complement strand
GCGCGCGTCGGGCCCGTGGTCGTCGGTGTTTCGAAGATTGCGCGCCGCGCGGATTCGCCGAAAGCGGAGACCCGCTCCGTCGCGCCGGAGCTCACGAACCGAACGGCGCCCGTCGTCGCCACGCGCGGCTCGCCCCCACGCGGCTGCGTGGGACCGCCGCCCGGCGGCACGATGGTCGTTTTGGGGGGCGGCTGGTTGAGCGTCGCAAACAGCTTCGCGAGGTCGTCGCGAATCGCGCCGGAGGTTTCTCCGCGCGCGATGGTCGCGAGCGCGGGGGACGTCGCGAGCCGACTGCCGAGGGTGTTGCCGAGCACGTACTGGCGCAGGCGATAGATGTCCGTCTGCGTCTTCAAGAAGCCGAAGTCGATCGTGTCGTCGGCGCGCTTGATCTTGGCTTCCAGCGCTTCGATGAGCGGAACCAGCCCCTCTTCGTAGAGCACCTTCCGTTCGCTCTCGCTCAAGAGCGGGTCTTTGCCCACGACGGGCCGTTCGAGAATCCTTGCGAGCTCGACGATGATCTCCGGACGCGGCGTGCCGCCGTCGTCCACGATTCCGTACGTGTCTTCGTCCGTCGCGATGGGCGTGATCTCCCCTTCGTCCTCCAAGCGATCCGGATCGGGATCCGGATCGCTCACCAGCGCGCGACGGTCGATCGCGCCGACGACGATGTCGCGCCGGGAGCGCAGGTAGAGGCGGCGTCCGAGCCATTCTTTGCGCTCGCCCACCAGCCGATCGATTTCCTGCTGGAAGAGCGGATCGGGCGTCTCGTCGTGCACCAAGAGGTTCGGCTCGTAGACGGCCTGAGGGACCGGCACGAGCACGAGCACCTCTTCGCTCACGGTCGTGGAAAGCGGCGCGAGGCTCGCGGCGCGCGCCAAGACGCCGTCGAGCTGCTCGAGCGGAATGGGAGCGGCGCGCAGGCGCCACGTGGGCGGAAAGAAGCGGTTCGTGAGCGGCGCGAGGTCGACGGCGTCGGGCGGGACGATGCCGGCGGGCGGCAGCAGTCCGAGCCCCAGCGCTTCCGCGGTGGGCAAGGCGCCCGTCCCGCGCGCCTCGTCGACGTGCGCGGCGAGCTGGAGCAGGCGCGCTTGCCAGAGCGCACGATGGCCGGCTCCCGGGATCAAGGCCGTGCGAGCCGGAGCGTGCCCGCCGAGGCGCACCACGGCGTACCGATCGAGCCAGTCGAGCCCCGACGCGCCGAACCCGAGCACCGCCAGCGGCACGCCACGGTGTTGCCACGGCGCGACGTCGCCCGTTCCGAGCGACGCCTCGATGTCGAAGATCGCGTAGGCGAGGGCATTCCGAGACGAGGCGGTCGCGTCGTCGAGGGCGCGCCACGCGTCGTCCCACGGCACGAGCTCGAACGCGACGCCATCGACCCGTTGCTCGTCCGAGAAGGCGTCTTCGCTTTCGTCGCGCTCGCACGGGGCGAGCGGATCGAACCGACCCCGCACCCAGCGCACGACCGGCACGGCGACCAAGATCGCGACGCGCGGAGGCGGTCCTTCCGGCAACAGGTCGGCGACGGCCACGCGCACCTCGCGACCGAGCGTCACGTCTTCCCCGCTCGCGGCGATGCCGAGCCCGGGCGCGATGCGCAGGAAGCCGAGCCCCGTCTCGCCGCTCGCGGGCGGTTCGAACACGCACTCGAGGCCGAGCACGACGCCCGGCGACAGGGTTTGGCCGAGCAGCGCAAGGTTGCCGGCGCGCGCTTCCTGCT
>QGUH01000249.1 GCA_003242355.1 Pseudomonadota bacterium | reverse complement strand
CGGGGCCGCGGACGCCCACGCCTGGGGCGAGCAGGCGACCGGATAGCGCGTCGGAGCTTGCCCGAGCTGCCGGGGAAATCCGCAAAAAAGCTCCGGCAGGCGATGCAGGTCCATGAACAACGACGCATCGAACATCGCCGCGAGCAGACTCGCGGCCTCTTCCTGGTGCCCGTAAGCGGCAAACCCCTCGGCGAGGATCGCGTTGTCGTGCGGCCAGATCGAGCCGTTGTGGTACGACATCGGGTTGTAACACTGCTCGTCCGACGCGAGCGTCCGCACGCCCCATCCGGAAAACATCTGTTCGGACATGAGCGTTCGGATGAGGGGCGCCACGCGCTCCGGCAGCGCGATCCCCGTGTACAAGCAGTGCCCCGCGTTGGAGGTCTTCACGCGGCACGGGAGCTTGTTCCCGTCGAGCGCGAGCGCATACGTCGAAAGGTCGTCGCACCAGAACGCCGAGTCGAAGCGCGACTTGAGCTCGGACGCGCGGCGCAGCCATTCTTCGGCGCGCGCGCTCTCCCCCACGACGCGGGCGAGCCTCGCCATGCCGACGTACGCCGCGTACGCGTACGCCTGCACCTCGCAGAGCGCGATCGGGCCGGGCGCGGGCGTTCCGTCCGCGTGGAACACCGAGTCGTTCGAATCCTTCCACCCCTGTTGGACCAAGCCCTTGGGCGACTGGCGCCCGTACTCGATGAAACCGTCGCCATCCGCGTCGCCATAGCGCTCCATCCATTCGACGGCAGCGAGCAGGTTGGGCCAGATCGACTCGATCAGCGCGCGGTCGGCCGTCGTGCGGTGGTACCGATCCGCGAGCATCAAGTAGAGCAGCGTCGAATCGACGCTGCCGTAGTAACGACCGAACGGGATTTCGCCGAGCGCGGCCATTTCCCCGTCGCGCAGCTCGTGGACGATCTTGCCGGGCGCCGCGTCCGCTGCCGGGTCGACCTCGGTGGCTTGATGAGCGGAGAGGAACCGGAGCACGCCTTCGGCGAGCGCCGGATCGAGCCAGAGCGCTTCGAGCGCCGTCCAGATTCCGTCACGGCCGAACGGCGTGCTGAACCAGGGAACGCCTGCATACGGATACGGGCCATGCCGCGTCTCCGTCGTGAGCAGGCGCAAATCCGCCTGCGATCGATTGAGCCAGTCGTTGAGCTGCTCGTTCGACGTGAAAATCTGACACTCGCGCTGCTCTCGCTCCTTCGCGCGCGCCGCGAGCTGGGAGAGCACCGTTTCGTACGGTGGCGCCGCAGGGACCTCTCCCTCCCCTTGGTGGCAGCCGATGCGGAGATACAGGATGCGGGTCTGCCGGCTCTCGAGACGGGTCCTGAAAAACGCGGCGCCCTTCTCGATGCGATCCGGCGCGGGCACGAATTCGAACCGCGTCTTGCGCACGACGTCGTCGAGGCCACGGTACGCGAGGACGACCGAAGTGCTGCCGACCTCCGGAGGGAGCATCTGCCCCCGCCGTTCGCGCTTCGTCCCGCGCACCTCGAAGATGTCCACGAAGTCCGCGCCGAAGGCCCAGCTGAACTCGACCTCCATCGCCTGCGTGCCGTAGTTGGACAGCAAGACGCGCTCGAAGAGCGAGCCTTCGCGCAAAAATTTCGTTCGAGCGATGTGGACGGTGCCGTACGGGACGATCAGCCGATCTTCCTCGTAGATGTCCGGGTTCGTGAGGTCGACGGCGAGCAGCAGATTGTTCTGCGGCATGCTCGAGCTGAGCAGGAGCGGCTGATACTTGCCGATCCGAAACTCGAGCCGCGAGACGTGCTTGGTGCCGCGATGATAGAGGCCCTCCTCTCCGCGGGCGCCGTGCACGTCGCCCGCGCGGCTGAGGACCACGAACGTGTCTCCGCACTTGAGGACCCTCCGGCCTTCCGTCATGCGGGAGGGCGAGGCAACGACGTGATACGGATCGACCTCGTGCTCTTCCATCGCTCGATTCGAGTTCGGCTCGAGCGGCGCTGACGAAAGGGTCGCGGCTGCGACTCGGAGCCGATTCGTTTTCCCGGGGAGATTCGCTGGGACTATGCAACGTCGGAATTGCTGGCGCAAGCTTCGCGGCTCGCGCTCCGACGCACACCGTTCCACGGACGCCGCCGTACGAATACGGCGCTCGCGTCTTCACCTCGCGATCGCTGCGAAGCGGAGGAACGCGACGATTCTCGGTAGGCGCTCGGGCGAGACCTCGTACGCAGCCCCCGTCGCGCGAACCTCGACGGAGGCCTTCTCCGCGAAAGGACAAAGCGGGAGTCGTCCTACTCGTCTTCCTTCGCGAAGAAGGCCGCGGCTTCCGAGTTGCTCGTCGCCCGCACGCGTTCGGGCAACGTCGTCTTCGAGCGTCTCGTCCGCATCTTTCCGCTTGCTGCTCGTCGACCTCGGCAGGATCTCCGTCGTCGGCCGAGCGATGCAGCCCACGAGCCGTCCCTCACGCGCGCGTCATCCGCCGCTCGCGCGACGGTTCTCACGCACCGGGTGCGCATCCTGCGGACCACGCCGGGCTTGAGCCGCTCCGGGAGCTTCGCGCGGCGCGTCGCCCTGTTCCGGACTTCGGGCCCCGACTGGCTCCGGCGCGTGTCCGGGAAATGGAATCAGGTTCGACTCGGCGACGCGCCGATAGAGCTCGAGATACTCCTTGGCCATCCGGCGCGCCGTGAACCGCTCTTCGAACACCTCACGCACCCGGCGCCGATCGAGCTCGTGCGCCCGGGAAGCCGCCTCGATGGCCGCGGGCATGTCGTCCACGATGAAGCCCGTCACACCGTCGTCGATCACTTCGGGAACGGAGCCGTGACGGAACGCGATGACCGGCGTCCCGCACGCCATGGCTTCGATCATCACGAGGCCGAACGGCTCGGGCCAATCGATCGGAAAGAGCAGCGCCCGGGCTCCGCCGATGAGCTCCGACTTTTGCGCATCGCCGACCTCACCCAGGTATTCGACCAGGGGATTGTCGAACAAGTGCGCGATTTCCCTCTGGAAGTATTCGCGATCGGCCTTGTCGACCTTGGCCGCGATCTTGATTTTGGTGCCGAGCGCCGTCGCAATCTCGATCGCGCGATCGACTCGCTTCTCCGGCGAGATGCGCCCGACGAAGACGAAATAGTCTCCCCCGTTCGGCGAGAATCGGAGCAGGTGTTCGGGCAGGCCGTGATGCACGGTCCCGATCCACTTCGCCTGCGGCAGCGGAGTGCGCTGAGCCGCCGAAATCGACACGACGGGCATGTCGCCGAAGCGGTCGTAGATGGGAGCGAGATCGGGCAAGTCGAGGCGGCCGTGCAGCGTCGTGAGCTGCGGCAGCCGAAGCATGCGGGAAAGCAAGAAGTGGAAGTAATCGATGTGGAAATGCAGAACGTCGTATTTTTCGTGATCGCGCGAGATGAGCTCGAGCATCACCATGTGGTGAGCAATGGGGTCGATGCACCCCGGATCGAGCCTCAGTGAGCGAGGGCAGACGGGCACGAGCCGCGCCGACGTCCGCGCGTCGCCAGAGGCATAGAGCGTGACCTCGTGACCCATGGCGACGAGCTCCTCGGTCAGGTAGTGCACGATGCGTTCGGTTCCGCCGTACGCGACGGGCGGGACGCTCTCGTACAACGGGGCGACTTGCGCAATTCGCATGCTCTTCTCCTTGGCCTCGGACCCTCGACGCCTGCCGCGATGGCGCGACAGCACGAGATCGGGCGACCGATCCCGCCCACCGCGCCCCTCGAGGCGGCGAGCGTCGGGGTCGATCGATGGGGTTACTGAAATGCCGAGAAAACCATTCCAGAACCACGGTGTGAGGACTTGGCTTCGGGACCGAACGCCGCGGCCGGATCGAGCCCTTCGGGCAAGGAAAGCCCCTGCCGCGGAGGAGCAGCCACGCGACCGGTCGGAACCGGCCAAAATCCGAACCGGGTGAGTACAAGCAAAACGGATGCCGCAGGCGGATGCCGCGCAGCGTCGCAGACGACCATCCGTTTGCGGCGTCGCTATCCAATGCGCATCGTCGGGGCACGTGGCAAGGTGCCGCGGGCGCTCCGGAGCCACGCACGATCGCGCGCTGCAGGGAGGCGGGTTCGAAAAAGTGGCGGGGGAAAAGTCGCGGGGTGGGTTGCCAAACCCATCCCTGGCCCGTAGCGTACCTCTTCGGAGGGCGCGCAGCGCGCAGAGGGCGCCCCGGAGCCATGATCGCGGAGTCGAAGCAGGGGAACGAGGAGGCAGTCGTGGATTATCGCGACTGCGAACCGTCGAGTGGCGGTCGCGCCCGCGCGCAGCAACTGGCGCACGTTCAGGGCCTCGTGCAAGCCCTGGCCTCCGCGCTCACCTCGCCCGGGGCCGCGACGACGATCGTGGAGCATGCCTTGACGGCGTTCGGGGCCGAGTGGGCGGGAATCTGGCTGCTCGGTCCGGACGGGGAGCACGCGGACCTGGTCCACGCCGCAGGGATCCTGGCGCAGAGCGAGCACCTACCGCGGCGCGTGGCGCTCCAAAGCAAGCTTCCCCTCGCACTGTCCATGCAGCGTTGCGAGCCGGTGTACGGCAACCATCCGGAAGCGTCCCAAGAGGCCGCGGCGAACGACGGTGCCGGGCGAGCGACGGCCGTCGTCTACCTGCCGCTCGTGGTGACCGGCCGGGCGCTCGGCGCGCTCACGCTCACGTTCTCGAGCTCACGGGCATTCGACGCTCACGAGCACTGTCTCTTCTCGGTGTTCGCGAGCCATGGCGCCCAGGCCCTCGAGCGGGTGCTGCTCTACGAGGCAGAGCGGCGCGCACGACACGAGATGACGTTGCTCTATCGTCTTCTCGATTCCGTCAGCCGCGCAACGGCCCTCGAGGATTTGTACGAGCCCGCGTTGGACGCCGTCCAGCAAGCGCTGCAAGTCGAGCGCTCGGCGATTCTGCTCTACGACGACGCAGGCGTGATGCGCTTCCGCTGCTTTCGCGGGCTGTCCGCCGAGTATCGGGCCGCCGTCGAAGGTCACTCGCCCTGGCCTCGAGACGCCGTCGCACCGAGTCCCGTGCTCGTGAACGACGTGCTCCTCGATCCCGAGCTCCGCGCGTACGAGCCCGTGTTCGCGAGCGAGGGAATCCGGGCGCTCGCCTTCATCCCGCTCGTTCATGGTGGGGAGCTCCTCGGAAAGTTCATGGTCTACTCGGCCGTGCCGCGGGTCTTCACGGCCCACGAGATCAGCCTCGCGCGCAGCATCGCCTCACAGGTGGCGCAGGCCGTCGTGCGCAAGCGCGCGGAGGCGGAGGTACGCGCCGCCCGCGCGGCCGCCGAGGAAGCGAGCCGGACCAAGGACGAGTTCTTGGCCGTCGTCTCGCACGAGCTCCGAACGCCGCTCGCGTCGATCAGCGGGTGGGCTGCCCTCCTTCAGCAGCAGGTGGACGATCCGGCTCTGGTTCGGCGTGCGGTGGACGTCATCGCGCGCAATGCGCGCGCGCAGACGCGCATCGTCGAGGACATCCTCGACGTCTCCCGGATCGTAGCCGGCAAGCTGGTGCTCGAGCCGCGGCCAGTGAACCTCGCGAACGTCGTTTGGGAAGCGCTGGAAGCGTTGCGCATCACCGTGGCTTCCAAAGGCATCGAGGTCGAGTTCGAGCCGCCGACCTCCGACGTGCCGCCGGTGCTCGGCGATTCGGAACGCCTCCGGCAGGTCATCTGGAACTTGCTCTCGAATGCCGCGAAGTTCACGCCCCCCGGCGGGCGCATCACGGTGCGCATGAGCCTCGAGCGCGGGACGATCGCGGTGCGCGTCGAAGATACCGGGCGTGGAATCGATCCGGCGTTCTTGCCGCACGTTTTCGAACGGTTTCGTCAAGGAGACAGCACGACGACCCGGCGGCACGGCGGCCTCGGCCTCGGGCTCGCGATCGTGCGGCACCTGGTGGAGCTGCACGGCGGCACGGTGCGCGCCGAGAGCGACGGGCCCGGGCGTGGCGCCGCGTTCACCGTCGTTCTGCCGGTGAGCAAGAGAGAGCTCCCGTCCGCGGTCGACGTCGTGGATCCGCTCGACTTCGCTCCCCCGTGCGAACCGCCGCAGGCCGGGAGCCTCCCGGGCACCCCAATTCCCGTGGTCAAGAAGAAGCCGAAGGGCGGCACCCCTACCAGCACAGCCCCGCTT
>QGUH01000248.1 GCA_003242355.1 Pseudomonadota bacterium | reverse complement strand
AGGTGCTGACGGCCGAGCCCGATCCGAACGAGCCAGTGGACCTCACCGATCAGGGCTTCGTCACCGGGAACTCCGATCGCTATGCCGGGGGTGTCACCGCGCCGAGCGGAACCTCGACGACGGCCGTGCGCAGCCCGTACGCAACCCCCGGAGGCGTGCCGGGGGGCACGGGGACGCGCCCCCCGGCGCCACCGCCCCCCCGCGATCTCTCGCGCGACGCAATGCCGGACGTGCAGCGCGGGTGGGACGACTGCGGGTTCCCTCCGGAGGCCGACATCGAGGGCATCAATCAGGCGGTGGTCATGCTTTCGGCAACCGTGACACCGGATGGTCGGGCCAAGTCGGTGAGTGTCGTGAAAGACCCGGGATACGGCTTCGGCCGTCTCGCCCGCGACTGCGCCATGCGCAAGCGCTTCATTCCGGGCCTCGATCGAAACGGCAACCCCATCACGAAGACCACGCCGCCGTTCTCGATCCGGTTCCGGCGCTGAGCGAAGTTCCGACGCTGAGCGGGTCCCGGAGCGTCGCTATCGACGCCGCTCGTCGCTCTGGCTCTGATAGATTCGGAGTCCATGTCGGAGCGCGCAGCGCACCTCGCGACCGTGGAGCTCTTCTCGGGGCTGAAGCCCGCAGCCCTCGAGTTGATCGCCGGCGTGACGACGGAAGAGACGCACCCCACGGGCACGTGCCTTTTCCGACAGGGTGACACCGGCGACAAGCTGTACCTCATCGTCGAGGGCCGTGTGCGCATCAGCCGCGACATCGCGGGCATGGGAGAGGAAGCGCTCGCCGTGCTCGGCCCTGGCGACGTGTTCGGTGAGATGGCGCTCCTCGAGGAAGCGCCGCGTTCGGCCGACGCGCACGTTCACGAGCGGTGCCGTCTCGTGGTGCTCACGAAGGATGCTTTCGACGACCTTCTCTTCTTGCACAAGGATCTCGCCTACGAAGTGCTCTGGAATTTCGTGAAGCTGCTCGGCGCGCGCCTGCGCGCCACCAACGACAAGCTCACGTTCCTCGGCGTGACGTCGAAATTCTGAGCGTCGCTTCGTCCGACCGATGCCGGGGAAACTCCGATCCCCGGTGCGTCGGCTCGACGCACCGAGTGAGGGAGGCACGGCGTGCCCGAGCTTCGTGAAGCGACTCGGTGCACGCCTGCGCGCCCCGAACGAGCTCACGTCGTGCTCTCGACGCCCGCAACGCACACCGGCGTCGTGCCACGCGTGCAGCGCACCACCCAAGCTCGACGCGCACCGCTCGCCGATCACGAAGCGCGAACGTGCAGCACACGACGTCCACGAACGCGAGCTCCGAGTCCGTCGCCCACCCCAGCGCCCTTTTCGAATGCGCGCGGTGCACACTCGCGCCCTGCTCGACGCACACGCGTATGAAGACTCGAGTGAGCGACGGCAACATCCGGATCGGCGCGCTGCGACGAGGGCGCGCCTGGAAGCGCTCAGAACGGCCTGCACGCCGGCCAGAACCCCGCGGGCACCGAGCAGTTTCCCCACTAAATACCGGAAATCATTGAAATTACCGAACCATCAGCACGCAGGCACAGCGGAATTTGACGTCCTAACACCCGTTCAGTATCCTGTGCAGGCCATGCAGGGCTTGACCAAGCGCCAAGAGCAGACGCTGGAGTTCATCCGCAAGTCGATCGAAGAGCGCGGCTACCCGCCGACGTTGCGCGAGATCGGCGAGTACATGGGCATCAAGTCGACCAACGGGGTGAACGATCATCTGCGCGCGCTCGAGCGCAAAGGGTACCTGCGTCGCGAAGACATGAAGAGCCGCGCGCTCAAGCTCGTCGACGATGCCGTGCCGTCCGCGCCCCGACCCGCCAACGAAGGCGAAGACTTGGTCGACGTCCGCGTGCTCGGCCGTGTTGCCGCCGGGCTTCCGCTCTTCGCCGAAGAGAACGTGATCGACACGCTGCGCGTCGATCGCATGATGGTGCGCGGTGGCCGCGACGTCTTCGGTCTGCGCGTGACCGGCGACTCGATGATCGAAGCCGGTATCTTGAGCGGCGACTACATCTTCGTGAAGAAGCAGTCGACCGCCGAGCGGGGGGACATCGTCGTCGCCCTCATCGGCGACGAAGCGACGGTGAAGTACTACTACCCGGAGCGCGACTACGTTCGCTTCCAACCGGCGAACTCGCAAATGGCGCCCATCCTGGTCCGCGCATCGGACTTCCGATCGACGATGCTGCTCGGAAAGGTGATCGGCGTTTATCGGCGCTTGTGAGCGCGCTCGCGCGGTTGACGTCGAACACAGGCCGTTGGTAGCTTGGCCGGGCCCGGCTGCCGCGTCGCCGGAAAGTTCTCCGTGCCGTCTCCACGCCGTCTCGTGTCGCGCTTCGTGCTGCCTCGTGGGGTGGCGGTGGCTCTGAGCGCGTCACTGCTCGCGGGCTGTGGGTCCGTGTTCGCAGGTGTTGAAACACTGCGCGCTGAACGGAAGCTCGAGGAGGCCCGAGCGCACGGGGCGGCGAAGCACGCGCCCTACGAGTTCACGATGGCCGAGGAGCACCTCGCCAAGGCGCGCCTCGAAGCGGCCGAAGCCGATTACGGGGATGCCGAGCGGTTGTCTCAAATCGCGATCGGCTACGCAGAACGCGCGCTGGCCCTTTCGCGTGCGCGCACGGGTGCCGGCCGATGAGCCGTAATTGCCGCGCCCTCGTGCTCCTCGTGGTCGCGATGGCGGGCACCGGATGCGTCCAAACGGAGGCGCTTCGGGCTCGGCTCGCTGCGCTCGACGCCATGGTGCTCGAAGCGGAGCGCAACGGCGCACTGCACTGCGCACCCCGCGAGCTCGCCAAGGCGCGCAGCCAGCTCGCGTTTGCGGCGCTCGAGCTGGGACAAGGCTCCGGCCCCAAGGCTCGCGCCCATCTCGACCGCGCGGAACCGCTGGCTCGGGCCGCACTCTTGCTTTCGCCCGCGGGATACTGCGCCCGACTCGCGTCACCCGGGTCCGAGCCCACTGCTCACGGGCTCGGCAACGCGCCGGATGCGGGCATGGCGCGCGACGCGATCGGCCCCGCAAGCCGCACGGCCCGTTGACGTCGGGCCGCGCTCGGTGGCATGTCGGCAGACGTCCGTGCGCCACGTGACGGAAAATCCCGGAGACCCGCCCGTGCATTCATCCTTCCTCTCCTCGCTCGCCCTGGCTTGGGCCCTCCTGATTGCCCCCGCCGCTCTGGCCCAATACACGCGAGACACGTCGGCCAACAAGAAGATCGACGAGGCAGTGAACATGCACTATCTCGCGACCGACTTCGACAAGGCCGAGGGCGTGCTCCTCGGAACGGTCCGGGCCTGCGAGGACAAGTGCAGTCCGCAAACGCTGGCGCGCGCATGGATGTACGTCGGCATCATTCGCGGCAGCGGGCGCAACGACATCTCCGGAGCGAAGGAAGCATTCCAGTCTGCGCTCGCGCTCGATCCGAACGTGCGACTCGATGCGGCGCTCGCCACCGCCGAAACACAGGCCGCATTCAACGAAGTGGCCGGATCGGGCCCCGTGACCCCTGCGGCTCCCCCTCCCGCCCAAGTGCCGGCGGAGCCGGAGGACGTCGCCGCGGTCCCGTCGGGCGAAGGCCTCTTCTGCACGCCCGACGTGCCGGAGATCGAGACGCGCCGTCCGATCCCCGTCGAGTGTCGAACGGACGAAGAAGCCACCTCGATGGAGCTCCGGTATCAGAGCTTCGGCAGCGATACGTGGAAGACGCTGCGCATGACCAAGAAGGGGGACGCGTTCCGCGCCACGATCCCGTGCGAAGCCACCCAGATCCAGGGGAGCTTCAGGGTGTACGTCCGCGCCAAGGATGCGTCCGGCGTCGCGGTCGGCGAGTGGGGCAGCAAGGCCCAGCCGGTCGAGTTCGTGTTGGTCGAGCAGAGCGCTGCCGATCCGCCCGCCTTCGACGGCGAGCCGCCCCCCGAGCGCTGCCCGGCCAAGGAAGAGTGCCCGCCCGACTTCCCGGGCTGTGATTCGGGCAAGCCCTCGGGCGGCAACGTGGATTGGGGCGGCGCCTGCGACAACTCGAGTCAATGCAAGGCCGGCCTGCTCTGCATCGACGGCACGTGCGAAACGGCGCCGAGCTGCGAAACGAGCTCGGATTGCCCGGTGGGCTCGTGCGTGAACGGCAAGTGTGCCATCGATCCCGACGGCCCGGCAGAGGCAGGCCCGTACAAGAAGAACTGGATCGGCCTGCACGTGGCGCAGGACGTCGCGTTCGTCTCGGCCAACGACGTATGCTCGCCGGAAGGCCAGGCGTCTCAGTCCTTCTCCTGTTACTACGCGGGAAGCACGACGGACGCGTTCGTCGACCACCCCTACCCCGGCGTCAACATCGGCTCGGGAACCGCGCTCGGCACGACCCGCGTCTTGTTGAGCTACGATCGAGCGTTCTCGTCGAACCTCATGGCGGGTGTGCGCCTGGGCTACGCGTTTCGCGGCGGACCGCCGGCGAACCGCGACATGGAATACGTGTGGAACGAATCCCGAGGCGAGTGGGAAAGCACCGTCTACGAGGAAGGCGAATCCTTTCTCCCGTACCATGCGGAGGTCCGCGCCACGTACTTGTTCGGTCGCGGCCTGGGCTCGCAGGGGCTGCGCTTCTACGTGCACGCCGGCGGTGGGCTCGCCCAAGTCGACGCGAAGGTCGTCGTGCCGGTCGTGGACTGCGGCGTCGTGGATCCGGATCCCCAGAAAGGGAACAACTACGCGGCGTGCGCCAACGGGACGATCCGCGAGGACGAGGCGATCGATCTGGCTCCGCCGACCGCCGATCCGCGCACAGACCTCGACGCCTGGAAGAAGCTCGGCCGCGGGTTCATCACCGCTGGCGGTGGCGCGATGCTCGGCCTGGGCCGGTCCGCGGCGCTCCAGCTCAACGTGAACCTGATGTACATGCTCGGCTCGAGCGGCGCGGTGATCGAGCCGTCGCTCGGCCTGAATTTCGGCCTGTAGCGACGCGACGGATCGCCGCGCGCTCGCTGGCCGCGGCAACCCTTGTGAATTGCCGTGTGCTCTCTGACCGCAGCAGCCTGTAGCGACACGACGGTTTGCCGCGCTCTCTGAGCGCAGCAAACCGTAACGACACGGCGGTTTGCCGCGCGCTCGCTGGCCGGAGCAGCGCACCGCACGCACGGAGAGCCGCGGCGCGGATCCGGCGCTCGAAAATGCCGCGCGCTCGTCGGCCGAAGCCACGGCGCGCGCACGAAACGCACGTGCTCGTCAGCACGACGGCGCACGCGACGTGACGGGGACGGGCGCGCGGTGTGCCAGCGCGCCGCCTCTCCTCACCGCGTGGGCACGGGCAAGCCGAGGTGGCGGAGCACGGCCTGAAGGTCGTGCCACACTTCCCGCTTCGCGGCGGGCGTGCGCAGCAGATACGCGGGGTGGAACGTCGGCATCACGGGGATGCGCCCACGGTACAGCTTCCAGGTGCCACGCAGGCGCGTGATCCCCTCGGAAGTTCCCAGCAAGCCCTGCACGGCCGTGGCGCCGAGCGCGACGATGACGCGCGGCGCGATGAGCTCGAGCTGCTCCGTCAGGTAGGGGCGGCACGCCTCCATCTCGGCCGGCTCCGGCTTCCTGTTCTTGGGCGGCCGGCACTTGACGATGTTGCAGACGTACACCTCGTCGCGCGCGAGGCCCATGGCCGCGATCATGCGGTCGAGGAGCTGCCCCGCGGGACCGACGAACGGAAAGCCCTGAGCGTCTTCTTCGGCTCCCGGACCCTCGCCCACGAAACACACGCCCGAGCTGCCCGTTCCCCGTGCGAACACCGTCTGCGTCCGGCCCGCGTGGAGCCCGCAGGCCTGGCAGCCGCGCACCCGTTCGGCGAGCACCTCGAGAGCCCGCCGGCGCTCCGTCGGATCGGTCGGCACCTGCGGGGCGCTCACGGAAGGCAAGGCGCCCTGCCCCATCGCGGCGCCCTGCGCGGGCGCCGCGCGGCCGATGGCCGGCGCAGGGGGAACGAGCGGGAGCACCGGCAATTCCTCGACGACGCTCGGGGGCTCAGCCGGCCCGGGAGCGCCGACGCCGCCGCCCCCCGAAAGCCCAAAGGGAAAGCCCCCCCGCGCCCCCCCAAGCCCCGCGCCAAGCCCAACAACCAAACAG
>QGUH01000247.1 GCA_003242355.1 Pseudomonadota bacterium | reverse complement strand
TTCGAAGAGGCGGAGGCCAAAGTCACCCGGGCCCAGGAGGCGTGGGAAGCCCCCCTTTCCGGCCAGCAGCAGGCCGAAGCCGAGTATCGCGCTCTCGAGGCGCACGTCGCGCGCGTCACGACCGAGCTCGACGAGCAGGGGGTCGCCTCCGTTTCGGAGAGCGGCGTGGCCGCGGCGACAGAGGAGCTCGAGACCGCGACCGCGGCATGTGCCGCGCTCGGGCGGGAAAGCCGGGCGCTCGCCCCCGAGATCGCCGCCCGCGACGAGCGCCTGCGCCATCTCGAGACGCGCGCACGAGCGGCCGAAGACGAGCTTGCTTTGCGCGAGCGCGCTCTCGAGCCGTTGCGGCAGGCGTGTGCGGAGCTCGAAGAGGCGGCGCGGAGCGCGGGCGTGCTCGGCGAGGAGGGGGCGCTTCCACGGATGGAAGCGTCGAGCAGCGAGCTCTGGTCGATTGCCGAAACGCAACGGGAGCTTCTGCTCGAGCGGCTCGGCGCGGCCGCGGGCGGCGCGGAAACGGCGCGGGAGCTCAAGGAGCTCTGTCGGTCGCGCAAACAGTCGGCGAGCGTTTACCTGCACGTCTGGCTGCAAGTGCGCGCGTGGCTGCTCGGACGCGTGCCCGTGCGGGTGCTCGAGGGCAGCGAGCCGCTCGGTGCGCTCCTTCAACTCCGCGACCACCTCGCCTTGCTCGAGCAGCGGCTCGCACGGCAGGAGGCCGATCTTCGCGGCGCTTCCGAGGACATCGCGCGCAGCATCGACGTGCAGTTGCGACGCGCAAAAGGCCAGGTGCGGCGCCTCAATCAGAATCTGGACGGCGTGCGCTTCGGCAGCATCACCGGAATTCGGGTCACCATGCAGCGTATCGAGCGCATGGAGCAGGTCCTCGCGGCGTTGCGCGAGGGCGCCGCGCAGACCTTGCTCTTCCAATCGACGCTGCCCATCGAAGAAGCGCTCGACGAAGTGTTTCGGCGGTATGCGGGCGGGCGGAGCGGCGGGCAGCGCCTGCTCGACTACCGCGAATACGTCGATCTCACGGTCGAAATTCAGCGCCAAGGCGGCACCGGGTGGGAGCCCGCGTCGCCAGCGCGCCTCTCCACCGGTGAGGCGATTGGGGTCGGTGCGGCGCTCATGATGGTGATCCTCACCGAATGGGAACGCGACGCTACGCTGTTTCGCGGCAAGCGCGCCTGGGGCTCCTTGCGTTTCTTGTTCCTCGACGAAGCGAACCGTCTCTCTCGAGACAACCTCGCCGTCCTCTTCGAGCTCTGCCAAAACCTCGACCTTCAGCTCCTGATTGCCGCTCCCGAAGTGCAGACCGCTCACGGCAATACTACGTATCGTCTCGTTCGCCACATCACCGAAGACGGCCGCGAAGAAGTCCTCGTCAGCGGCCGGCGCACGATCGATCTCGAGCGCGCCCGCCTCGGGAGCGACGGGAGCGCCATCGGAGCAGGGCTCGGGCGCCTGCACGACGCCGTCGGAGCCGTCGTCGATGGTGGAGGAGAAAGTACCGGGGCTGCGCCGAAGAGCGAGGAACGCGGCGTCGAAGCTTCGCCCGATCGCGCGAGTCGAGATGCTCCAGGATCCGCGCTCGATAGTAGGGGGAACCTCGTCGAAGCCGCGCGCGAGAGCGAAGACGACGTCGTCGAGGCCGCGCTCGATCGCGGTGCTCTCGACTCGGAAGGACGCCACGGGGTCGAGGGGAGCTACGAGCCGTGAGCCGGGGACGCTGATCGTGTTGGCGTTGGCTTCGCGGAACGACGAACGAGTCCGGGTGCTCGAGCTCATCGGGCGGTACGGTTGGAACGCGACGGCGTTTCAGACGCTCGAATCGGGATACGCCTATTTCTTCGGGGAGGACGCGTGCGTGGCGTACGTGGACACGGGAGCGGCCTGGGTTGCCGCGGGCGCGCCCATCACGAGTGAAGCGGCGCTCGCGCGCACGGCGGCGGCGTTCGTGGAAGCGGCCCGCAACGCGGGCAAGCGCGCCTGCTTCTTCGCGACGGAGGAACGCTTTCGCGTGCGCGCAGCGGGCGTCGCAAGCTCGCTGCTCATCGGCGAACAGCCCAGTTGGGACCCCCGCGAGTGGGTCGCGACGCTCGCGCGTCATCGCAGCTTGCGCGAACAGCTCCGTCGCGCGCGGGCCAAGCGCGTGCGCGTGCGCCGGCTCGAGGCCTTCGAGCTCGGTGAGCCGGCGATGCGGGCGGCGATCGCGCGTCTCGTCGATCGATGGCTGGCCACGCGCGGCCTGCCGCCGATGGAGTTTCTCGTGCGCGTGGAGCTTTTCGAGTTTCTCGAGCACCGCTCGTGCTTCGTCGCCGAAATCGACGAACGACTCGTCGCGTTCGCGGGTGTGGTGCCGGTGCCCGCGCGCAATGGCTGGTTCGTCGAAGATCTGGTGCGCGACCCGAGGGCGCCGAACGGAACTCCCGAGCTCCTCGTCGATGCCGTCATGCGCTGGGCTGCCGAGCGCGGCTCCGGGTTTCTCACGCTCGGTCTTGCTCCGCTCGCCGGCAACGTGCCGGCGCCGCTTCGCCTCGCGCGGCGAAGCGCGCGCATGCTCTACGATTTTCGAGGCCTCGCGCGCTACAAGGAGAAGCTCCGGCCGAGCGCGTGGTCGCCAATCTACCTCTCGTACGCACGGGGCCAGAACGCGGCCCTCTCCCTCGTCGACGCGCTCGCCGCCTTCGCCCCCGGTGGCTTCCTCCGTTTCGGCCTCCGCGCGCTCGCTCGCGGCTCGCGGGGCCTTTTGCGCTCTCGGTTGCGCCGAGCGCCTCTGAGCCCGCCGTCAACGGCGTGCTGCTGATGCCGAAAGTCCGCGGCGATGGTGGCCCTACGAAACGAGGCTAGTGCACCGCAAATCAGATGCGAACAACGTTCCCGGGGGCGATTGCAGCAGGATAGGCTGGGACCTGCGTTCGGGAATTGACCTCGCCTCATGAGCGGTGCCCTAGAACGCCGATCGGTCAAAACCGATCGGCGCTCTAGGGCGCCCCTTCTCGAGCGGTACGACAGTGATCGCGGAAGTATCGGCCACGAGCGCCATGACGGCGCTTTCGGACCGAGAGGCAGTCGGTGCGGCACGCGCCGCCCCTCCCCGCCGAGGTGAACTCGGCGGGGCCCCTCCCCGCGCGGGCACTCTGTCCGACGCTGTTCTCCGCGCATTTCGGCGCGTTCCTAACCGTTCGTCGCTCTAGTCGTAGCCGCGCGCGACGCGAAGGCGTGGGGCCGTGACGAAACGCCACGCACTGGTTTCCAAAGGGAACCTTTCTTTGGCATCGCCGTAATCCGTGGCGTGCTTTCCCGTTGCAGGCGTGATCCGCAGCGCCGCTTCCGGGAATACGGGACGTTTCGATGGTGCGTCGGTCCGCCTCGAACGGGCGGCGGCGCGGGTCTCGTGTCTAGCGTGGGGACGTCCTTGTCGGAGATCCTGTGCGCGACCTTCGGGTTGGAACCGCTGCCGGCGAATGGTGCAGCGGAGCGGCCGTCTGTCGAGCGCAGCGGGCCCTTTTCGAATGCGGCAGCGCTCGACGGCGAGGGCGTGTCCGGGCTCCGCAGTGCCAGGAAGGCGGCGAGGGGAACGGGGCAGCGCCTGGCATCACCATCGAAACGGAGCGAGGCGCGGGCGCCCGAACGCAGGCGCGGCGCCGGCAGCGGATGGAGCGTCGAGGGCCGGCTTGGGCGGCATCGTCGGCGCGCTCGCCGCTGCTCCGGGTGCGCGGGCCCGTAGGAGGCCGGCGGCGGCATGTCGCGCGCTCGCGGTCGAGTCCATCTCGCAGCGCGGGCATGCCGTCCGCCGGCGCACCGGGAGAAGAGCCCCGGCGCGTCGAGACGAACGCGGGGCTTGGTCGCGCATCCGTTCGAACGCTGACCGGAATCGATGGGGGCGCGCCTGGCGTAAGATCGAGGCTTAGCCGCGGCGCGTTTCGGAGTGACGGGCTTCGTCGGTTCGAGTCTCGTCGGGGCGCAGGGCTTCCTCGGCGGCGCTCGTGTCCACGCGCGTGGGACCAGGGGGCGTCGGAGGGGCAGCGTGGTCGTCGAGGCGCACGCGGCGCTCCGGCTGCCGACTGCGCACCTGGTTGGCGAGCTTCGAGAGGAGCATGCCGGCGCCTTCCTCCAGCGCTGCGCCGAGCTCGGCGGCGGCCTTGTCGATGGTGTACGCCTTCGAGCGTTCGGAGCGCTTGCGCAGCGCTCCCATCTTCTTGAGCTCGCGATTGAGCGCGCGGTCGGACACCTCTTTGGAGAATGCGGACCGCGCGTGCAAAAAGAGCCCGAGGCCCCAACCGAGCAGCGGGTAAACGAACCACCAATACCAGGGCGTCGTGAGCCAGTTGAGGGCGAACAAGAAGACCTGCACGCCCACGAACGTCCAGAAATGCGACATGAAGGCGCGCCGCCGGCGCGCGAGGATCCGCTCGCGCGCGCGCTCCGCGTCGCGATTCTCCTCGATCTCACGAACGGCCTGTTCGAGCGCGGCCGCGGAGATCCCGACCTCGGACGCCGCGGCGAGCAAATCTTCGTAGGTCGTGCCGCGCTCGAGCTCGTGCTTGAGAGCGCGGTCCAGAATCGCGCGCACCTCTTCGTCGGAGTAGTACCGGCCTTCAGCCATCGCGCTCGTTTCAGCCTAATCCCTCGGATGCGCTCCGGCCACAGGCGGCTCGGGGCGCACGCCGATCCTCGGGAACGCGGGATTTCGGGATCCCGGTGCTCCCTCCGAAACGCGGGCACCGATGCTGCTCAGCCCGTCGAGCTGCGATCCCGATCGGGGAGCGTGCGCACGGACTCCAACGCGCGCACGGGCGCACGGCCCACCTCGCGCGGGCGGCGCTGCTTGACGACCGCGGGCACCCCGACTGCCGTCGTGCCCGCGGGCACGTCGCGGATCACCACGGCATTGGCGCCGATGCGCGCGTGATCTCCAACGACGACGCCCCCGAGGACCTTGGCCCCTGGGCCGATGTTCACGTTGGCTCCGAGACGCGGCACCCCGGGGCGCGGCCCCGTGCCGAGCGTGACTTGCTGAAAGACGATGCAGTTGGGGCCGATCGTCGTCTCCGGGTGGATCACGACGCCGTTCGGATGCGGCAGCACGAGGCCGCCGCCGAGCGCCCAGGTGTTCAGGGGAATGTCGGCGCCGGTGACCAGCGACCAGAACCGATGGCGGAGCACCGCGAGCTTGGCGGGGAGAATTCCGCGCAGACCGCGGCTTCTTCCCCGTTGATAGTCGCGGATGCTCTTCAGCAATTGCCGGGAAGGATCCCAGAAGCGTCTGCAGCGTTCGCGAGACCAGTCCGGAATCGAAAGCGAGGCGAGGTGTTGCGAATCCTCGGCGCTCGGCGAGCTGGTCGAGTCGGCCCCGTCCGGGCGCGGCGTCGACTCGGAGGGAGCGCGCAGGGCGTCTCCGGCGAGGTCTGGCTCCAAACGGGATTGCATCCCGAGGAGACCAGCAAAGGACGTACCGTGTTCTCACCGAACGGCGCCGCCTGGCTCGGCTTTCGTCTCGCCGGCGGGGGCTCGCTTCTCGCGTGGCAGAGTTGCCCCGCGGAGCTCACGGCGACGACGAGCAATGCGAACGTGTGGCACGCGGAGCGGCTTGGGTCGTGGCAGAGTCGCCCCGCGGAGCTCACGGCGACGACGAGCAAGGCGAGCGTGGGGCACGCGGAACGGCTTCGGTCGTGGCACGGGCGCCCCGCGAGGGCCACGGCGAGCGCACGCCAGAACCGGGGCGAACACGCTTCGCGCGCGGCTTTGGTCGTGGCAGGGTGGTGCCCCTGTTTAGGTCGAGAAGGGCGATGTTGATCCGAAGTCTCTTCGGTTTCGGGAAGCGCTCGTCGAACGGGGTGCGCAGCGGTTGCGGGGCCCTCGTCATGGCGCTCTCCGTCGGATCCGCTTGCAGCTCCAGCTTCGAGCACCGAACGCCTGCCGCGGGCACACCCGAATCGGAGGACACGGTACGGGCCCTCGTGTTCACGCGGACCGCGGGCTATCGGCACGCCTCGATCCAGGACGCACGCTCACTCCTCGCACGGGCAGAAGCGAGCAGCCGTATCGCGTGCACCTTCACCGAGGATCCAGCGCTGTTCACCGACGAGGGCCTCTCGGGGTCCCTATAAACAATCTACCCTTC
>QGUH01000246.1 GCA_003242355.1 Pseudomonadota bacterium | reverse complement strand
TCTCCTTGTGGGGCTGTCCCTTGCCCCGGGCGCGGGCGGCCTCGGGCCCCTGGGGCGACCCCCGCCCCCTCCCGCCCCGGCCCCCCCCGCGCCGCCGGCCCCCCCCCGCCGGCGCGGCCGCGCGGCGCTCGCGCGCGCCGAGGCCCTAGGACGACCGCCCGGGCCATACACGCTGCAAGCGGCGATCTCCGCGTGCCATGCCCGGGCGCGCGTCCCGGAGGAGACGGACTGGCCGCGCATCGTCGCTCTGTACGATGCGCTCGTCGAGCTCACCGGCTCTCCGGTCGTGGAGCTCAACCGGGCCGTTGCCGTCGGCATGGCGTTCGGGCCCGCGGCAGGGCTCGCGGTCCTCGATCGGCTCGCGAACGAGCCCACCTTGCAGTGCTATCACCACTTGCCGGCCGCCCGTGGCGACTTCCTCGCGCGCCTCGGTCGTCACGCCGAGGCGCGCGAGGAGTTCGAGCGCGCCGCGGCCCTTTCCAAGAATGCCCGCGAGCGCGCGCTGCTCCTCGAGCGCGCGCAGCGCGGTTCCTGAGCTCTTCCGGGAAACCCGATCACGCGCCGTGGCGAGCCGCGTTGGCGCGAATGGCCTGGGTCAAGAAGGCGGTGAGCCCTCGGCCGTGCTTGTCCATGTTCTCGGCGAAGCGCGGATCGCTCTCGTACAGAGCCGCAAGATTGCGATGCATCTCGTGGCTGCACGGATAAAACCAGCGATCGATCGAGAGCCGGAATCGCTCCGCGACGTCCATGGCCTCGGTCGAATCCGGCGGCGTTCCCGCGCGGAGGAGCGCCGCGGCCTCGGCGTACAGGGCGCTCTGTTCGTCGCGAAGACGCTTCCAGTCTTCCTCCGAGAAGCGCTGCGTGCGCCGCATCGATTCCTCGTACGCCTCGGTGTGGCCCCAGCGTCGTTTCGCTTCTTCCTCGTACTGCGAAGGATCGAATCCGTCGAAGAGTGCTTTCATGTCCATGGCTTCGTCTCCCTTGCGCCCGTCGATGAAGGCCAGCGCCTCGTCGATGGCGCGAATCATGGCCGCCGTTCGTTCGGCCCGACGCGTGAGCTCGGCTCGCTGCTCGAGCAACACTCGGCGGCGATCGAAGCTCGGGTCGTCCAGCGAACGGCGAATCTGCTCGAGCGAGAGCCCGAGCGTGCGACCGATCAGGATCTGCTGCAGGCGAAGCAGATCGTCGTCGTCGTACAAGCGGTAACCCGCGTCCGACCTCGCGGACGGGACCAGGAGCCCGATCTCGTCGTAGTGGTGCAGCGTCCGCACCGAAACCCCCGCGAGCTGGGCGACTTCCTTGACCCGATAACGCCGTCGCAAGCGCATGCACGGAGTGTGCGGCCTCACGCAACGTGAGGGTCAAGCCCTCGGCGTCGATTTTTCTTCGCCCGCCGAGGACGCGGGGGTCGTGGCACCCTCGCCCCCGAGGTCGGGGCTGGCGCGCGCCGCCCCGACCTCCCGAGTCGCAAGCCCCGCCGCCCGCACCGCATTCTGCTCGGCCGTGTCTCGCGCAGGTTTTCCGGGGCGTTCGGAACCGTTCGTCCGGCTACCGTCGAGCTTCCCTCTCGAGTGCGCTTCGCGCAGCCCGGGACCCATTCGCCGCCCGGCGGAAAGGGAAGCTTTGATCAAAGCACACGCGCTCGCTTCCCGACGGTGCGCTACCCGTCGAGAGACCCGGTTCGGTGCGTCGAACATCGCGTGAATCCGCGAGCCGTCGAAAAGAGCGCACGCGCTCGTTTCCTGCCGAGCACGGGCGCTCAACCGGTCTGCGTTCACGCGCTCTCACGAGGCGAAACGCTACGGTAATGAGCGAACGAAAAACGAAAACGAAGAACGCAGCATCGTCACGATGACTTGCCCCGCGCGCGCTAGGCGGTACTACTCGCTCTGGGCGTCCTCGGAGCTCACCATGAGTCAAACCCCTCGTTCTCGCGTCGATGTCGAGGGCGCGACGCTGACGGCACGGGGCGCCGCCACGGAGCGCATGCTCCACGAGCGCGACAAGCAGCTCGAAACGCTTCTGTCCATCGTCGACGAAGCCGTCATCGTAACCGACGCCGACAAGCGCGTCAGCTTCATGAATCGCCGCGCCGAGGCGTTGCTCGGGATTTCTTCCGATCGCGCCGCGGGTCGCCCGCTCTCGGAGATCCTCGTGGTCAGCAACGGGGAGCCGCCGCTTCGGCTCGTCCGCCCCGGACTCGAGCCCGTGCCGGTGGAGCTCCACGAATCCCCGATCGGAGCCGGCCCGGGCGGACCGAGCGGGTACGTCGTCGTCGGACGCGATCTCTCCGAACGACTCCGCGCACAAGCCGCCCACGATCGCGAGCTCACGGAACGTTCGGCGCGCGTTGCCGCCGAGCGCGAGCAAGAGCGAGCGCGCTTGAAGGAGGAGATCACCCTGGTGCTCGGCGACCTCACGGATTCCGCCGACCAGACGGCCGCGTTGCGCCGCGTCTCCGAATCGATCGCTCGGACGCTCGGTTCTTGTTGCGTGATTCACGTCGCCGATCCGCCGCCCGAAGCGCGGTTCGTCGCTCCGGCGCACACGTCACAGGCAGCGCTGGCTGAGCGCTGCGTGGCCTCGTTCTGGCCCATGGTCGACCACTCCCGAGGCGCGTACGCCGTGCTGAAGACGGGTCGGGCAGAGCTCGTTTCGTCGGTCGTGGACGACGCCTCGCGTCCGAGGTCGGGCGGCGACGAGTTTCTTCGGAGCTTGCTGCGACTCGGCGTAAGCTCGTACGTCTGCGTCCCGCTGCGCGCTCGCCATCGCATCATCGGCACGCTCGGTGTGCTCGCGCTCGAAGACGACGCGCGGCACTACGACGCTTCGGACCTCATCTTCGTGCAACAGCTCGGCGATCGCATCGCGCTCGCTCTCGAGAACGCGCGGCTGTTTCGAGAAGCGCAGGCGTCGCGGGCCCGAGCCGAACGGCTCTACCGCGCCGAACGCCAGGCGCGCGCCGAGGCGGAAGCGTTGCTCCGCATCGCGGAGGCGCTGTCGGTTGCCGGGCTCGACCTCGACGCGATCGTTCAGCGCGTGACCGACGAAGCGACGGCCCTCGTCGGCGCGGAGTTCGGCGCGCTCTTCTACAACGTGACCGATCCCGCCGGAGGCTCTTACCGGCTCTACACGCTTTCCGGTGCGCCCCGCGAGGCGTTCGAGAAGCTCGGGCATCCCCGAAATACGCCCATCTTCGGCCCGACCTTCCGCGGCGAAGGGACGGTGCGCATCGACGACGTACACGACGACCCCCGCTACGGCCGGGAGCCGCCCCACTACGGCATGCCGAAGGGGCACTTGCCCGTGCGCAGCTATCTCGCGGTTCCCGTCATCTCCCGCGCAGGGACCGTGATCGGCGGCCTCTTCTTCGGCCACCGCGATCCAGGGCGGTTCACCGATCAGCACGAGCGCATGGCCAAGGCCCTCGCCGCCCAAGCTGCGGTGGCGATCGACAACGCGCGCCTTTTCCAACGCACCCGCGAGGCAGAAGCATACCAGAGTCAGCTCGTTCAGAAGCTCGAGCGCTCCGTGCGTCTCAGTGAGATGTTCGTCGGCATCTTGGGCCACGACTTGCGCAATCCGCTCTCCGGAATCATCGCCGCCGCGAGCCTCCTCGGTCATCGCGCCGACTCGGAGTCGATAGCGCGCCCCGCGGCGCGCATCCTGAACAGCGCCGAGCGCATGAGTCGGATGATCGATCAAATCCTCGACTTTTCCAGCGTCCGCCTCGGACGCGGAATCCCCCTTCATCCCAAACGCGTAGACCTCGCCGGGCTCTCGAAGCTGGTCTTGGGGGAGCTCAAGGGCGCCGCGCCGACGCTGACCGTGCACCTCGACGTGCTCGGAAATCCGACTGGAACGTGGGACGAAGATCGACTGGCTCAACTCCTCTCGAACCTCACGGGCAATGCCCTGCAGCATCGGCGACGCGGCACACCCGTTCACGTGACCATCGACGGCTCCCACCCCGATCGAGTAACGCTAGTCGTCGAAAACGAGGGCACCATTCCCGAGGGCGTCCTGCCCGTGGTCTTCGACCCGTTGCGCGGCGGAGACCGGCGCCGGGAGGGCTCGAGTGGCCTCGGGCTCGGGCTCTACATCTCTCAGCAAATCGTGGTGGCCCACGGTGGTGAGATTCGTGTCGAATCGCGTCCCGAAGAAGGGCGAACGCGCTTCATCGTGACGTTGCCGCGCATCCCCTCGGGTCCGCGAGCACCGGTGTTCTCCGAACGGTCCTGACGGCCTGGTCAGGAACCGGGTTCCGGGGTCGCCGAGCGCTCGACGGCCCGAGCGAGCTCTTCGAGCCGGAGCGGCTTGCGCAAGTACCCCGCTGCGCCGAGCTGCCCGGCCACTTCACGGGGGTTTCCGTATGCCGAGAAGATCACGACGGGTATCGAGGCAAGCTCCGGAAGTTTGCGAATCTCGGTCATGAACATCCAACCGTCCATCTCGGGCATCATCATGTCGAGCAGAATCAGGTTCGGGCGGAAGCTCGCGGCGCGGAGGAACGCAAGCGCCTGGCGACCGTCTCCGGCCGTCTCCGTCCGGTAGCCGAGGTCCATCAGAGCATCGGCGACGGACGAGCGTACGTCCTCGTCGTCATCGACCACCAAGATCGTCTGCGTCACGAAACCTCTCCATTCTCGGGCGACCCCTCCGCCCGCACGAGCCCGCTCGCCGGCTTCGGTTCCAGTGGAATGACGACGGTGAACGTCGCGCCGGCTCCCGGCTCGCTCGACACGCCGATGCTCCCCGAGTGGGCGTCCACGATCTGCCGCGCGATGTACAGACCCAAGCCGAGTCCGCCGTAGTGGCGCGCCGAAACCGCACGCTCGAAGCGCTCGAAGATCCGCGAGAGGTCGGCCTGAGCGATTCCGATACCGTAATCCCGCACGGTGAGCCGTGCCGCGTCGTCGCGAGCCTCCGCGCGGATCTCGACGGGCTTTCCCGGCCCGTACTTGATCGCGTTGGAGACGAGGATCGAAATCACCTGCTCGAGCCGCATGCGATCCCAGCGCCCGACGACCGGAGACGGTGCGTGGATTTCGAGCGTGCACCCCGCCCGATGCGCCTCGTCCGCGTAGCGACTCGCGATCTCCCGGATCAGCTCGCCGAGATCGACTTCTTCGATTTCGAGCTCGAGCCGAAAACGCGTGATCCGCGACACGTCGAGCAGGTTCTCGACCAGACGCGTGAGCCGCGCCGTTTGACGGCTCGCCTGCTCGAGCTTCCGCGCGGCGCGCTCGTCCAGGGCCCCCTCCTTGTCGAGCAGCAACCTGAGCGAGTCGAGCTGCAACTGGAGGGGCGTCAGCGGGGTTTTGAGCTCGTGTGACGCAATCGACAAGAACTCGTCCCGCGTCGCCACGGCATCGCGCAGGTCGGCCAGGGCGTGCTCGAGCCGTCGACGTGCGAGCACCTGCTCGGTCACGTCGAACCCGAACGCGATGACGCCGAGCATCCCGCCGTCCTCGCCTCGAACGGGCTGATAGGCGAAGTCGAAGTATACGTCCTTGACGGTCCCATCCGCCTGTCTGAAGCGTGCCAACATCTCCGTGCCGGACGCCGCTTCACCGGTTCTGTACACCCGATCGAGCAAGTCGATGTACCCCTGCTCTTCGAGCTCGGGAAGCACGCTGCGCACCGGCAACCCCGGATGCTCACTGCCCCCGACGAGCTGCACGTAGGTCGGGTTCACGCGATCGACGACGTGATCCGGGCCACGGAGCACGCAGATGCACACCGGCGCATTCATGAAGATCGTGTGCAGCAGCGCACGCTCACTCGCGAGCTCCCGCTCGACGCGGCGACAGCGCTCGGTGAGCCGCTCCGCCGTCTTCACGACCCTCTCGGAGTTGCAGAGCGCCGTCGCGGCGCACTCGCACAGAAAGCGCAGAACCTCCAGCGTCTCGGGCTCGAGCTCACCCGCACTCGGCAGCGCGAGCACCCCGTGCACGCGCCGCTCGGAAGCGATGGGTACTCCGTGGATTCGCTGCACCGTCGTCGCACCCCGCCTCGAGAGCGCCCGGAACAGCGGAACGTGCTCCTCGGCGTGGCCCTCGTCTCTTAAACAAATCTAACACTGCCCAGCTTCGCACCTGTGGAAAACAGAGGACACCCACAGAAATCAAAAAAAA
>QGUH01001252.1 GCA_003242355.1 Pseudomonadota bacterium | reverse complement strand
CGCCTGCACGCAGCGGGCCGCGCACCCGACGCTCGCGCACTCCGCGGCCCACGCCGTGCAGGCGGGCTCCCAACGGCCGCGCCGCGACCCCGCATTCCGGGCACGTCGCGGGGCGTACCCGCGCCGTCGGAGGCGGCGCCTCCATCCAAAACTTGACGTCGAGATCGGAATGAACGACATGACTGGTGCTCCGAGCTTCCAGCAAGACAAACTCCGGAGCACGACGAGGCGCTGCTACGCCTCGTCACCTATTTTGTGGCCGAAATCCTTCGATGCTCCGCCTCCGGGGGGCGCTTGCTACACCATCCTCGGTGAACCGGCCCAATCCTCGTCCATGAGGGACGCCCTGGCGAGCCCGACCCCACTTCTTCCCTCATCTAGCCGGCGCGAGATCGTCCTCAGACGCCTCGACCAGGTGGAGCGGTAACAGCGCGAGCAGCTCGTGCACGCGCACGAGCCTCAGTGGCGGCTCTTGCTCGAGCCACGGCGGCATTGGGCCGCCCGAGGGCGGATTTACGCCGAGCACGGCCTCGACGCGTCGCGCTCGGCGCAGAGGATAGACGCGGTTTTCGTGCTCGAGCACGGTGGGTCATCGGGCAGCGCGAGGCAACGCGCGACGGTGACGAGCTGTCCAGCGAGGAAGTGCAGCTCGGTTTGCCCTCGTCGGAAAGACGCCGCTCGAGGTCTTCGCTGCCGCCGAAACCACCGACCGGGACGCGATCGACGAGGTCCGATTGCTCGGCCGAAGCCGCTCGCTCTACTCGCGGCTCTCGCGCCGCCTCACCATCGACCCGCTCACCCCCGAGGACACCGGCGAATACCTCGCCGTGCGCCTCGACGCGCGGGCTGCGACCGGGAGCTCTTCCCTCGAGACAGCGTCACCCTCCTGCACGAGGCCACGGGCGGTGCACTTCGTGACCTCGATCGCCTCGCAGCCACCTGCCTCCGCCATGCCGCCAGGAAAAGACGCAAGACCGTCGACCGAGACATCGTCAGCGTCGTCCTCAAGAACGCCGCACGCTGACGGGATCACCCCGAAGCCTGTCGGATGATGCCCATCGTCCGACTGACACCCCTCGCACCGCCTTCGTGATGCCCATCATGGAGGCGGCGCGAATGCTTTTCAAAGAGGCGGCGTCGTAACACTCGCGCGAGACGGTGTCTGCGTTTCGTACACGACACTGCGACGCTGGGCAAAAGCAGAGCTTGGCTGGCACGAGCGCGGTCCAACGGTTCTACTCGACGATCCGCCGCCGGGTGAGGAAGCGCAGGTGGACGTCGGCATGATGGGCTACGTCACTGGTGTCGCGAGGTTGCGGGTGCGCGCATCCACGGCACGATGCGCCGCGTGCCGCGCGAAGTGTTCGAGACCGAAGAGCGCGCAGCCCTGCTGCCTGCCCCCACTGCGCTGTTCGACGTTCCGCGCTGGCTCGACGCCGAAGTCCATCCGGATCACCACGTCCAGGTCGCTCGCGCGCTCTACTCGGCGCCGACGGCATACGTTGGCAAGAGGCTGCGCGCTCGCGTCGACAGGAAGACGGTGCGCCTGTACCTGCGCGGCGAGCTCGTCGCCTGCCATCCGCGGGTCGCGCCCGGTAAGCGCCCGACCGATATGAGCCACTATCCGACCGGCAAGGCGCCCTAGCATACGGACACGTGCGCCTGTGCGGTCGCCGCTCGGGCAACCCCGCGGGAACCTGCCCAAAGGCTGGGGGAGGTTCTTTCAC
>QGUH01000245.1 GCA_003242355.1 Pseudomonadota bacterium | reverse complement strand
GTTTCACCGAGGCCGGGCCCGGGACGAGTTGATTCGCCGGGGCGTAACGCGGGGAGGCGGGCTGCATTCGAGCGTCTGCGGGTCGGCGTTCGGATTCCCCTCGACGATGGGCGACACGGCGAACGCGATCTTCGCGATCCCCGCGCGTTTCAAAAGGTCGAGTACGTGGATCACGCGCCCGTGCTCGACTTTCTGGTCGGCGCGGATCACCGCTCGAAGCTCGGCGTTCTTGGCCCTCGCTTCCTTGGCGAGCCGCGCGATCGCGTCGTCGTTCGGTACGAGCTCGGAGTCGACGCGCGTCTTGCCATCTGCCGTGAGCTCCACCGAAAACACCGTCTGCAGGGCCTCTCCGCTCGCGGCCTTGGGCAAGTCCATGGGCATGCCCTGCGAGACGATGATCTTCGCGGTGACCATGAAGATGATGAGCAGCACCAGCGTGACGTCGACGAGTGGCGTTACGTTGATGCCGGCGATGAGGCCGTCTTCGTCCTCACTCGTGGTTCCGGCCATCGATCAGACCTCGTTCTCGCGGGCTGCGTCCTTCTTCTCGTCCTTCTTGCGGTCGCTGGCGGCATTTTTCGCCGGCACGGGGGCGACCAGGTACGAGAGCAGGACGTGGCTCAGCGCGGCCGTGTTCGCGAGGATCGACCGCGAGAGGCGCTGGTAGTAGTTGTACATCGCCACCGCCGGGATCGCGATCAACAGGCCGATCGCGGTCGCGACGAGCGCTTCGGCGATCGCCGCCATCACTTCCTGCGGGGCTGCCACGGCAGCTTGCGCCTGCGTCTGGTTCTGCACGGCGAGCTGCTCGAAGGCCTGAACCACGCCGATCACGGTGCCGAACAAACCGATGAAGGGCGCGTTGTTCCCGAGCGTGCCCAAGAAGGCGAGACGTCGTTCGAGCTTCATCTTCTGCAGCGCCATCGCTCCTTGCATCGCCTCTTCCGCCGCGCGTGGACCCCGATCCGCTTCCAGGAGGCCCGCGACCACGACGGCGGCTTCGGCGCTCGGCGAGCGTTCGAGCGCTTTTCGAGCCCCTTCGGTGTCGCCTTGCCGCAACAGCTCCCGGAGCTTCTGCGCCAGCGCGCCGATGTCGTCGCGCAGCGACCAGTAGAACCAACCGCGCTCGAGCATGATCGCGACGGAGATCACGCTCAGGAAGATCATGAGCCACATCACCCAACCCGCGCCGAAGTTGGTCATCAGGTTTTGGAGCCACTCCACCAGGTTCATTCGATCGTTCCTCGTTGGGTTCAGCGGGTGATTTCGTGAGGTCTGGCCGCCGTGGGCGCAATCGGAAACGCGCCGAATCGACGGATGCCGCGGGCTGCGTAGCACACGGGCCCGGCCCTCGCTCGCGAATATCGGGCGGCCGGTTTACGGAGTGGGCCGCTCCGTGGCCCGCCGGAATCGAGGCCGCGGCGCCCTCGTGCGCCGAGCGGTTGGGAACGCTGCCGGAGGTGGCCGAGGTCGGCGTCGAACGGAGGGAGCCGCGCCTTCGTTGCGCGGGCCGCCCCCGGCGAGGGCCGCGAACGCCCGTCCGTCGAAAACGACCGGCGTTCCGGGGCCGACAGGGCACACGAACCCGGGGCTCAGAGCTCGTGGGGCATCAGGTCGTAGGGCGAGCGGAAGAACTGCTGAGGTGAGTAGTGCCGGAGGCAGCTCACGCGCCGCGTATAGATGTCGGCGTACAGGTCGACCTGCAGGCCGAAGCTCGACATCTCGCTCTGTTCCTTGAGCAGCGAGCCCCAGTACGGGTGGAACGTGCGGGAGACGCGCTCGGTGATCGCGTCGTACTCGGCGATGTTGGCGCGCAGCTCCGCGCGGATCCGCTCGAGAGCGCGTTTGACCCGCACGCGCTCGGCCTGGGCGAACACGTCGTCGGCGTTGCTCTTGACGAGCTCCTTGTAGCGACCCTGGTAATAGCGGAGCTCGTTCTCGAGCCGCTCGCGCGCATCTTCGAGGGTACGCTGGCGCGCGCGATCCGCCGCCGTAAGCTCGTGGGCTTCCACCTCGGCGTCGAGCTCGGGGATGATCATCGCCGTGTGCCACGACGACTCCTTCTTCGAGCGGAGGATGTCACCGTAGATGTGATCGCCGACGTAGAGCACGCTCGAGCCGCGAAGATTGGCGAGCCGCTCGAAATCGGCGAGGTTTCCGCCGTCGTAGATCTTGCCGCGCTCGAGCGGCCCCTTGACGTGCCGAAGCGCGTCGCCGTCGATTTCCATGAGCGGGCGCCCCTCCTGGAACCAGCGCGGCTTGCCCGCGCTGCACACCACGATCTCGAAGTAGTGCCGCCAGGAGGGATACTCGGGGAGCGCATCACCGAGCAGGAACGTCATCATGCGATCGGTGTATGCGAGGGGGGAGTTGGTGAGGAGGAACAGCTTCTTCCCCGCCGACCGGAACTTGTGGAGCGTGCGCGCGAGATCCGGATCGCGTTCGACGTAGCGCTCTAGATCGGAGGTGACGTAGCTGTAGACGGTGCCGTCGGCGTGCGCCTCGTCGATGGCCGAGCGCACGTCCGCGAACAACTTGTCGAAGTCCACGCGCTCCTTGCGGCGCTCCATCGCGTCGACGATCGCCGCGTAGCTCGTGACCTCGGAGAGCGCGAACAGCGTGTCGATCCAGTGATAGCGCGGTGTGTGCGGGCGGATTCGCTTGTGGTGATAGAGCTCGTTGAGCTCCTCGCGCGGGATCTTCTGCATCCCGTGGTAGCCGAGGTGCACCACCTTGTAGCGATCCATCTTGAGGACGTGCCCGTAGCGCTTGTCCACGAGCAAGCCGCGAATGGGAAAGCGCGTATCGTACTCGAGCTTCTTCAAGTAGCTCGGGTACCCGCGCCGGATCAGGCGATCGATGGTCAACTCCACGCTCAGCCGATCCATCTCGTTCTGGCGGTAGATCGCGAGCGTGTAGTCCATGTCGAAGCCGACCCAGTCGATCGTCGACAGGCGCAGGTCTCGATTGACGTAAACCCGATCCTTGCGCGGGATTGCGTGCCCGTTCGGAGGAGGAACGCTGATTCCCGCGAGGGGAAGGGCGAGCTGGCGCGACTCGGCGCTCATTCTGGAATGTGAGACTGAAGAGCCACGGTGTGGGAGGCCCGACACCGGGGCTCAACCCTGTACCGTAGCAGGCTTTCCCGAGTGCGCCGAAGCGCGAACTCCATGCCCCGGTCCCGCCTCACCGAGGCTCAGCCGAGCGCCGGTTCGTGCGAAGCCCCCGACGAGGGGCCGTTCACCCAGGAACAGGGGGGTGTCGAGATCCACGAACCGGAAGCCGCCCACGCCGGCTGCGAGCGATGCCGAGGTCGTCATGGCGAGCTCGGTCTCGACCATGCCGCCGATCATCAGGCCGAGGCCGGCCGCGCGTGCCGCCGCAACCATGTCCCAAGCCTCGAGCACGCCGGTTTTCATGATCTTCACGTTCACCACGTTGCCGGCGCCGGCACGGGCGAGCGCCGTGACGTCCGCGGCCGAGCGCGCGCTCTCGTCCGCCGCGACCGCTACGCGACCGCGTTCGAGCACGGTGCGCAGGCCTTCGATGTCCTCGGCTGCGGTCGGCTGCTCGAACAAGACGACGCGTGCGCGCAGCTCGTCGAGCGCGTCGAGCAAGCGCACTGCCTCGTCTGCCGACAGGCTCGCGTTCGCGTCGAGGATGAGCTTCGCGTTCGGTGCGGCGCTGCCGATCGCGCGCAACCGGGCCAGATCCATCTCCGGATCGGTGCCGCCCACCTTCACCTTCAGCGTGCCGAATCCGGCGTCACGGGCGCGCAGGGCCGCCGTGTGTGCGCGCTCGACGTCGCCGGTGGGAATGGTGATGTCCGTTTCGAGCTCCGCCTCGCTGCCACCGAAGAACTCCCACAGGGAGAGGCCCGCGCGCCGGCAGAAGGCGTCGAGTAGCGCCGTTTCCACCGCGCACAGGGCGCTTTTCACGGCGCCGACGGCCTCGCGCGCGGCGAGGGCGAGCGGGCGAAAGCGCGTTGCGGCGCGTCCCGTGAGCGCCCGCGCCGCTTCCGGCAGCACGGCGAGGACGCTCTCCTGGGTTTCGCCGTTCACGGCCGGGAACGGCGCCGCTTCGCCGAGGCCCTCGGTGCCGTCGTCGAAGCGGACGTGCACGAGCACGTTGTGCGCGACCACCTGCGCGCCGGTTGCGATCCCGAAGGGCTCGATGAGCGGCACGTCGAGCCGGGAGAACGAGAGCTCTCGAATACGCGTCACGCACGTGGAGGATACACCGCGATCGACCGCCGGCGTCGCTTCGCGTCGCGATGCGAGCTCGGGGGGCTCGCTGCCGAAGTTTCGCGCGTCGTGTCAGCTCGGGCACGAGAAGCGTCGCGAAAGGGGCGGGCGAGGCATGCCGATCTGCCCACGGGGATGCGATCCGGGGGAGGACCGAGCGGGCTCGTGCTGCAGGCCTGCTACGCTTCCGCTCGTGGCTTCCGAACGAAGAACGACGGTGGCCATCGTCGTCACGGGTGACCCTGTTCCCACCGTACGGGAACGGCACGGTGGGTTCGCGCGGCTCCTCGAGCGCGCCGCGGGGCAGCAAGCGCTCGCGCTTCGCGAAATCGATGCGCGCTCGGGCGATTTGCCGAACCTTTCCCGCTTCGCGGGCGTGCTCGTCACCGGATCTCCCGAAAGCGTGCTCGACCGGGCGCCGTGGATGGTCGCCGCGGGTGAGCGCCTCCGGGCGGCGGTGGACGCCGGGACGCCGGTGCTCGGCATTTGTTTCGGGCACCAGCTCCTCGCGCACGCGCTCGGCGGCGTCGTCGAACGGAACCCCAAGGGGCGGGAGATCGGAACCGTGCCGCTCGAGGTCCTCGCCCCGGACCCGCTGCTCGACCCCGAGCATCGGCCGTTCACCGTGAACATGACGCACGTCGATACGGTGCTCGAGCCGCCTCCGTGCGCGGAGGTCGTGGCCCGGACGGCGCTCGATGGCGCCGCGGTGCTGCGTTTCGCCGAAGACGCCTGGGGCGTCCAGTTCCACCCGGAGATCGACGCGGAGGTGATGTGCCAGTACGTCGAGGCCCGCAGCGCCCTGATCGCGCGCGAAGGGCTCGACGTTGCAGCGATTCGGTCGGCGATTCGCGACACGGTGGCCGGGCGCGACGTCCTCCGGCGCTTTCTCGCCCGGGTTGCCACGCGGGCCTTTGGGGGGTAGACCGCCGCCCCCATGGGCTTCTCGTGCGGCATCGTCGGGCTGCCGAACGTCGGCAAGAGCACGCTCTTCAACTCGCTCTCGAACGCCAAGGCCGAGGCGCAGAACTTCCCGTTCTGCACGATCGAGCCCAACGTCGGCGTGGTCGCCGTGCCGGATCCGCGCATCGCGGCGCTCGCACGCGTCGTGCAGCCGGAGCGCGAGGTGCCGGCGACGATCCGCTTCGTGGACATCGCGGGCCTCGTGCGCGGCGCCTCGCGCGGGGAAGGTCTCGGCAATCAGTTCCTCTCGCACATCCGCGAGGTGGATGCGGTGGCGCACGTGGTGCGCTGCTTCACGGACGAGAACGTCGTCCACGTGGAAGGCCGCGTCGATCCGGTGGCGGACGTCGCCACGATCGCGACCGAGCTCTGCCTCAAAGACCTCGACACGGTGAACAAGCGTCTCGAGCGCGCGCGCAAGCAGAGCAAGGGCGGGGATCCGACGGAGAAGCTCGCCGTCACGCTTTGTGAGCGGCTCGCGCAGCACCTCGATCATGGCAAGCCCGCGCGGTCGTTCGCTTTCGACGAGAAAGAGCGCGAGATCGTGCGCGAGCTGCACCTGCTCACGCAGAAGCCGACGTTCTACGTCGCGAACGTGGACGAGCAGTCGCTCGGAAATCTCTCGGCCAACCCGTACTACACGGCGCTCGCGGCGTTCGCGGCCGAGGAGAACACGCCGGTCGTGCCGATTTGCGCGTCTCTCGAGGCGCAGATCGCCGAGCTCGATCCCGCCGAGCGCCCCGAGTTCTTGAAGAGCGTCGGGCTCGAGGAGCCCGGGCTCAACGCGGTGATCCGCACCGGCTACTCCCTGCTCGGGCTCATCACCTACTTCACTGCGGGCAAGCAGGAAGTGCGGGCCTGGACCATCCAGAAAGGGTGGACGGCGCCGCGCGCCGCCGGCGTGATACACAGCGACTTCGAGCGCGGGTTCATCA
>QGUH01000244.1 GCA_003242355.1 Pseudomonadota bacterium | reverse complement strand
GCACAAGAACGAGCCGCCCTTGATCACGCGCGGAGCGTCGGGTGTCGCCGGCCGCGCGAGAACTTCCGGTGACGGCGGGTGTGGGCTCACGAAGACGTCGCGCGTCCACTCCCACACGTTTCCCAGCGTGTCGTGGAGGCCGAACGCGTTCGCCGCGTAACACCCGACCGGGGCGCGCCGCTCGAAGCCATCCTCGCGGGTGTTGGAAAGGGGGAAGTCCCCTTGCCAGAAGTTCGCCGTCGGCGTGCCGTTGGCGTCGCGCGGTGCGCGGTGCAACGACGCATCGTCGCGTCCCGCGCGCGCCGCGAACTCCCACTCGGCTTCCGTCGGAAGATCGCGGTTCAACCATCGCGCGTAAGCGAGGGCGTCCTCGTACGCGACCTGAACGACGGGCTCGGCGGGCACCGCAGGTTTCCCTGGGCCCTCCGGGTTCCTCCAGGTCGCGCCGGAAACGGGCCGCCACCACGGCTGGGGACGGCTTTCGAGCTCCGCGGCAGTCGGCGTGCCGAACACGGCGGCCCTGCCTTCCCGTTCGGCGACCGTCACGTACCCGGTCGCCTTCACGAAGTCTTCGAACTGTGCGCGCGTCACCTCCGTGCGATCGATCCAGAAGCCCCGAATCTCGTGCGCGGTTCCAGGTTTCTCTTCCGGGTACCCCTGCGTGGAGCCGGGCACGAACCTGCCACCCTCGATCCACACCATGCCGGCCGTGGGCGATTCGAGCCACCCCTCGGGTCGCCCCTGGTACGCTTCGCACGCGCTGCGCGTTCCGAGCGCCGCTTCTCGTCGCGGCGCCCTCCAAGGGGCCGCGAGCGCCAGGATGCCCAGCGCCGCGGCCCCAAGCAGGGAGATTTGCCTCATCGTTCACCGAGGAGGTTCGAGGATGACCCCATTGCGTTCGACGTACGCGTCCCAATCGGCGAGCAACGTCTGAACGATGTCCGGATGTTGCGCGGAGACGTCCGTCGTCTCCCCCCGATCGGTAGCGAGGTCGAAGAGCTGCCAGCTCGACGTCCCGAGATTGCCCGTGAGCCAGAGCAGCTTCCAGCGATCTCGGATCACGTAGCTGTGTCCCGAGAGCTCGTCGGCGAGCCAATCGCTCGGCCCGCGCGCGCGGGGCGCCCGTTCTTGCAACACCGGAGCGAGCGACACCCCGGAGATCGGGTGCACCGTTCGTCCGTTGTACTCGGTGCCCGGGTTCGGCACGCCGGCGAGTTCGAGGAACGTCGGCACGAGGTCGGTGACGTGCGTCAAGCCCGCGAAGGCCGGACGACTCTTGGACTGGCCCGGCAAACGGGCGATCGCCGGCACCACGACGCCGCCTTCCGTCGCGAAGCCCTTCCAGAGTCGGAACGGCGTCGCGCTGACCTCCGCCCAGCGCGGTCCGATCCCCACGTACGACCCGCGTCTGCCGAGATTCTGCAGGCTGTTGTCCTTGCCTACGATCTGGTCACGGAATCCGCCTTCCGGCCCGTTGTCGGACTGGAACCAGATGAAGGTGTTTTCGTATTCGCCGATCGACTTCAAGTACGAAATCAACCTGCCGATGTTCCAATCGAGGTTCTCCACCATCGCCGCGTAGATCTCCATGCGGCGTGCCTCGTTCTGCCGTTGCTCGGGCGTCAGCTGATCCCAAATCGGGTAAGCGCTGCTCGGCGGAAGGAGCGGATTGGGAACCAAATCCGGCGGAATGATCCCGAGCTCTCGCTGCCGCGCGAGGCGCGCCTCGCGGATGGCGTCGTACCCTTCGTCGTAGCGTCCGCGATAGCGATCGATGAACGCGTCGGTGACTTGCAACGGCCAGTGCGGCGAGGTGTACGCAGCGAACGCGTAGAACGGCTTGCCGTCCCCTCGGTTCGCGTCGATGTACTCGATCAGCTTGTCGGTGTAGAAGTCCGTGCTGTAAAAGTCGCGCGGCGGCGTCACGAACTCCCCGTTCTCGCGGTACTGACGCGCCTGTTGGGGCGTCGGCGGATCCGCGAACTCGTTGAAGTGCGTGGAGACGCCGGGAAGCAGCACGTAAGACGACTCGTAGCCCCAGTGCTTCGGCGTCTGATGATCCTCGTTGCCGAGGTGCCACTTGCCGGCGATGTACGTGTGATACCCGGCGTCCCGCAAGAGCTCGGCCACGGACACGGCCTTGTCGTTCAGGTATCCCTCGTAGCCGGGTTGCCCGGCCTGCGATCCCGTCCCCGCGCCCTGGCGTCCGAGCCCGACGGGGTGGTGGTCCGTTCCCGAGATCAACATCGCCCGCGTGGGCGCGCACAGGGCGCCCGAATGATGATCGGTGACGAGGCGTCCCTCGGCGGCGAGCGCGTCCAGGTTCGGGGTCGCGATCTCGCTGCCGAAAGCGCCGATGTCCGAGTAGCCGAGGTCGTCCGCCACGATGAGCAGGATGTTCGGACGCACCACCGTCACGTCCACGCTCCAGCTTTCCGTGCAGGAGCCGTCGGAGACCTCGAGCGTCACCGTCGTCGTCCCCGGATGGTGGGCGGTCAACACCGCGGAGGAAGTATCCTCTCCTTCGAGGCTGCCCGAGCTCGTCGACCACCGGTACTCGAGCTTCGACGGCCCTCCATCGGGATCGCTCGCCGTCGCCGAAAGCTCGGTGGTTCCTCCCACGAGGATTCGGCTCGGAGCCGCGGCAAGCGACTCGATGATCGGGCACACGTTGGTGTCGGCGCCGATCACCACGGTGCCGTGCCTCGGTCGCTTCCGGCACTCGATCGTCACCCAGACGGACTGGGTCCTCTGCGCCACCACGTCGAACTCCGCCTGCCCGGAGCACGTCGTCTCGCGGTCGTTCGATTCCGCCTCCAGCGTCACGAGATATCCGCGACCCGCCGGAATTCCGGAAATCACGTGATGAATCTCGGACGCGTCGACCACGGGAATCTCCCCCGTTCGCGAGTACCCACGGGGTCCCTCGATGGTGTACCGCACGACGTCGACTTCGATGTCGGGCCCGAGCCGCAGCTCGAGCCCGATCGCGCCGCCTCCCTCACTCGGTTCGACCTCCTGCTCCGGTTCCGAGTGCGTGCAGGCGCCGACGCACGCCGCGGCAAACGCACTCAAGAACCAGGGGAGCCATCGTAGCGATTCATATCTCCGGAGCATGACCGTCCTTTCGAGTTACTTTTCGTCACCTTCGTTCGTGAAACCGGCACACGCGCCGTCCCCTCGACGAACGCGCGCTCGGTGCGCCGCGCCAATGCAGTGAACGTGCCGTCCGCCACCGCTGCCGTTTTTCGACGTGAACATCGGAAGAGATGCCGAGCCCGGGAGCGCTTTCGAAGCCGAAATCGGCTCTCCCCCACGTCGGAAAGCAGAAAAGCGCCGTTCAATCCCGGGAGTGAACGATTTGCTTCCTGCGCAGCACGCGCTGTTGCTGGACTGCTGCTCCCGCAACACCACGCGAAGAAAACTCGTGATTTGGCGCACTGCGGGACAGCGCCATTCGCACCCTGAATCGAATCCTAAGTTATTCGATTCGTTATGCGGCGTATGATAATGGCGCTTGACAGATTCGAATGCGGACTATAGCTACTACCGCCCATGCAAACTCGCCTTTCTGGAAGCGCGTTGTTGGTCGCCATCACGACTGCGCTTCCTCTATTCGCACAGACGCCCGCGACAGAGCCCGAGCCCGCACCGCCGCCGGAGCCGTCCTCACCGGTTGCTCCGGAGGCGGTGGAGAGCCCGGCCTCGCCCGCGGTCCCGTCAGAACCTTCTCCCGTGCCCGCGCCCGAGCCGGCGGCGGCTCCAACGGTGCCGCCGCCCGTCGCGGAAAGCGTCGAGCCGGCACCACTTCCTTCCATCGAGCCGCCGGAGGCCAAGGAAGCCCCAGCGCCCAAGAAGTGGAAGCGCTTCACGATCGCGTCGGAGGATGGAGCGCACAAGCTCGACGTCCGCGGGTTGGTTCACGTGGATGCCCGCTTCTTCCCCAACGGCGACCATCGAAACACCTTCCTCGTTCGGCGCGCGCGGCCGTCGATCGATGCGACGGTATACAAGTATTTCGAGTTCCGGATTCTGCCCGATTTCGCGGGGAGTCGCGCGAGCCTGCTCGACGCCTACGTGAACTTCCACGTCATCGACGCCGTGCAGCTCCGCGTCGGCAAGGGCAAGGTGCCGGTCGGCCTCGAGCGGCTCCAGCCGATTTCCGATCCGACGTTCATCGAGCTCGCGTTCCCGACGGCGCTCGTGCCGAACCGCGACGTCGGCGTCCAGCTCCACGGATCCCTGCTCGACGGCGCGATCGATTGGGCCCTCGGCCTGTACAACGGCGTGCCCAACGGCCAGAGCGGTGAAACCGACGCGAACGATTCCAAGGATTACGTCGGTCGCGTCTTCGCGCATCCTTTCCGTCCGCTCGGGGTCGATGCATTGAAAGACTTCGGAATCGGCTTCGCAGCGAATTTCGGTGATCAAGCCGGTCCGCTGCCTCAGTACCGAACCGCAGGGCAGAACACCTTCTTCCAATACGCGAGCACTGCGTCCGCCGCCGGCGAACGCACCATCCTCTCACCGCAGGCCTACTATTACGTCGGCCCGATCGGTGTTCTCGGCGAATACGTGCACGTCTCCGAGCGCGTCACGGACGGCACGCAAACCGAAACGGTGCGCCACCAGGCATTTCAGGTGATGGGCTCCGTCGCCATCGGCGGGAAGCCCTCGTTCAAGTCGGTGTCTCCGGATGAACCATTCGACCCGGAGGAGGGCGGGTTCGGAGCGCTGGAGCTGGCCGGTCGGTACACCGAGATCCGATTCGACTCGGACACGTTCGAGTCAGGGCTAGCGGATTCCAGTTCAGCTGCAAGGCGGGCCAGCGCCTGGGCCATCGGTGCGAACTGGTACTTCGCGCCCAAGGTCCGTCTGCAGCTCAACTACGAGCGGACGACGTTCCGTGACGGCGACGCCGAGGGAAATCGTCCTGCGGAGTCCCTCCTCGTGAGTCGGGTCCAGGTCGCCTTCTGAACCCTCGATATCGCGCGGTTTTTCGACCGCGCACCGAGGGCCCACCAGGGCGGCACCCACTTTTTCGTTGACGTTCGGTCAGTGTGCGACCTAAAGTCTACTAAGTTGATAGGCTGACTGTGTTTACACGACGCACCACGTACGGGATCCGGGCTCTCGCCTCGATGGCGCAGGGCTCCGAGCGCCCTGTCTCCGTGGCCGAACTCGCCAAGCGGGAGGGGCTGCCGCCCAAATTCCTCGCTCTGATCCTCGTCGAGCTCCGCCAACAGGGCATCGTTCGGGCCCTGCGCGGGCGCGACGGCGGCTACACGCTCGCGGTCGATCCAGCCCAGCTCAGCATTGCCGAGGTCGTCGAGTGCCTGAGCGGGCCCGTTTTTCCGCTCGCCTGCCTGGCGTCGGAGGGCCGTTGCCGCGAGTGCCGTGGCCACGGTCCCTGTGCGGCCGAGCTCGCCCTTTCCCGGGCAAGCAACGCCGCTCGCCGCGAATTGTCCCATCTCGTACTCGCGGACGTCGTCTCCGACGCTTCCCGCCTCTCGAAAGAACGGTAGTCAAACCATGAATGCGCGTCGCACGGTCCTCTTTTATCTGCTGACGAACACCCTCGCTCTACTCGGCCTCTCGGGGTGCAAGAAAACGGAAGCGTCTACTCCCGAATCGACTGCCGAGGCCTCGAGTGCGGCGGCTCCCGTCAAAAAGCCGGTAACGCTACTCAACGTCTCCTACGACCCGACCCGGGAGTTGTATGCGGAGTACAATCCGCTGTTTGCCAAGCATTGGAAGGAGAAAACGGGTCAAGAGGTCACGATCAAGCAGTGCACGGGGGGTGCGGGCAAGCAAGCGCGCGCGGTGATCGACGGGCTCGAGGCCGACGTGGTGACGCTGGCGCTCGCTTACGACATCGATCAGATGCACGAGAAAGCCGGCCTGATTCCCAAGGATTGGCAGGCGCGGCTCCCGCACCGAAGCGCGCCCTACACGTCCACCATCGTGTTCTTGGTGCGTAAGGGCAACCCGAAGAACATCCGAGACTGGAACGATCTGATTCGGAACGACGTGAAGGTGATCACGCCCAACCCCAAGACCTCGGGGGGGGCTCGCTACAACTATCTCGCCGCTTGGGGCTATGCCGTGAAGCGCCTCGGCGCGGACGAAGCGAAAGCGCGTGAGTT
>QGUH01001251.1 GCA_003242355.1 Pseudomonadota bacterium | reverse complement strand
CGTCCGGCGCCCATGCCTCGGGGATTTCGGCGCCGTGCAGCCACACTTCGAGGTCGGTCCCCGCGGACAATCCAAGGTGGTTGTCGATGGAGTGCGCGGCCGGCGGGCAGAACCGCGTCTCGACCGGTGTCGCGGCGAACACGATTTCGAGCTCGGGCCCCTCGCGAACCACCGCCGGCGCGGACTCGAGCGGGACGCGCACCGCGCGCAGGCCGTGCTCCGCCGGATCGCGAAACGTAAGCTTGTCGATCTTCACCGTGGCGTCGGCGGCGAGCTCGAGCGTGAGCCCTCCCGAGCGCACCCGAGAACCCGGCGTCAACGGCACGGCGTCCTCGAGCGGCGGCAGGCGCACACTGCGAACCACGCCGAGATCGACGTCGCCCTCGTTCGGCAAGATCCACGCGAATCGCGCGCTCACTCGTCCCTCGCCGAACTTGAAGGCGGGCAACAGGATGTCGGCCATCACCTGGACGGACACGTCACCGTCCGGATCGGTGATGTCGTTCACGCAGACGTTGAGCCCGCAAACCTGCACGAGCTCGTCGGCCAGCGGCTCGCCGTCCTGATCCACGAGCGTTGCCCGGACCACGTCGACGCGCTGTTCGTCGTGCTCCTCCGCGTACCCCGGCCCCGAGCACGCTTCCGACGAGGGCTGGGGCGGAGAGGGGGTGGGAGAATCGTCCGCGTCGCTCGAACATCCGACCGCAAGGAGTGCGCCGAGAGCGGCCAGCATCGGCAGGCAGCGCATGTCCCGATCATAGCCAACGGTGCAGACTCAAGCTCGGATTTCGGGCTTCGCGGTCGTGCCAGAGCGCGCTCGGTGGAAAATTGCGGAGAGCTTGGCCGCTGGTTTCGCGGCACGAAGCGTCGAGCGCGACGGACCATGCCGTCGTGGCACGGCGCTCTGCGCCGTAGAGAAAGCGCGTTTCCAGCTCGACCCGCCCCGTGGCAGACGGTCGGGATGCGCGTCGAGGCGAGGGGAGCCGCGAGCGTCCTAGAGCGACGAACGGTCAGGAACGCGCCGAGATACGCGGAAAACAGCGTCGGACGGAGTGCCCGCGTGGGGAGGGGCTCCGCCGAGTTCGCCTCGGCGGGGAGGGGCGGCGCGTGCCGCCCCTACGAAACGAGGCTAGAACGCCGATCGGTCGATCGGCGTTCTAGGACGTCGTCGTCAGAAGGCGGCGCCCAAGAACAGCCGCAGAATCTGGGCATTCGAGAGATCGGTCGCTGTGGAGCGTCCGAGCGTGTCGCGGATCTCGGCCGCCGTTCCGTCGGGATAACCGAGCCCGTCCATCGGGAAGAGCACACCGTATTCGAGGCGCGCGAAGAAACCGCCCGTGCGCTCGGGAGCATCGTTGAGAGCGCCGTCGCTCGACTGGAAGTAGAGCGACGCGTTGAGCTCGACTCCGAGGTCGCGCTCGTGTCCCGGCGCCTGGATGAACTCGCTCGCGCGCGACCAAATCGCCGCGACGCTGCCTCCGATGCGCTGCCCGGTCGCCTCGCGCATGAAGTCGTAGGCGACGTGCGGCCGGAAGTAATACGTGCCCTGCACCCGTTGCAGGATGTTCCGATACAGGATGAGGTCGATTCGGTAGCTCGGGTTGAACCGGAACGTCTCGATCGTGTTGTCACCGAGCTGCCCGAACGTCGGCCCGGGCTGCGGCGTGAGGCCGGCCACGCGGTCCCTTATAAAAATCTGAGGCGGCCGAGAAAAGGAAAAGTGGAGGTA
>QGUH01000243.1 GCA_003242355.1 Pseudomonadota bacterium | reverse complement strand
GGAATCCGGCGGTGATTGCGGTGGCGGGGGGGCTCGGCGTGGACTGCTCGGGGCACGTGGTGGATGTGGCGGATCGCGGTGCGGTCGAGGCGCTGGCGCAGGCGGTGGTCGAGCGGTACGGACGGGTGGACCTATTGGTCAACAACGCGGGGGTCGCGGTTGCTGGGGAGTTCGAGTCGGTTCCGCACGCCGATTTCGAATGGCTGATGAACGTGAACTTTTGGGGAGTGGTGCATGGGTGTCGAGCGTTTCTGCCGTTTTTGCGGCGTGCGGCATCGGTGGCAGTGGAAGCCACGACGGCGCCCTCGACGTCCACGGATTCCACGACGCCTGCGAAACGCACGCGCGGGCGCCCCGCGGCGCACATCGTCAACGTCGTGAGCTCGTTTGCGTGGCTCGGGTTTCCGGGGAAGAGCGCCTATTCGGCGTCGAAGGCGGCGGTGCGGGCGTTCAGCGAATCGCTGCGGGCCGAGCTCGCCACACAGAGTGTCGGCGTGACGCTGCTCTTTCCGGGACCACTCGATACGGGGCTGATTCGCGACGGACGTGCCACGGATTCCGCGCAGCGCGACGAGGAAGCCGCGTTCGTCGCGGCGCGGGCCATTCCGCTCGAGCGCGTCGTGGCGCGCACGCTGCGCGGCATCGAGCGCAACGCGGCCCGCGTCGTCATTGGCGCGGATTATCGGCTCCTCGACGCAGCCGTGCGCCTCTCGCCGACGGGCACGCTCGCCGCGGTTACCCGCGCGCGGCGACGCTTTCCCTTCTGAGCCTCGCTTTCAGCGCCTCACGAACGGACGCGCTCGAACGCAAAAGCGTTCCTACGTTTCCCGCGGCACGCCTCGTGGGAGGCTCCCACCGCCCGGTTCTGCCGCCCTCGACGCCGATTTTGCTGCGAACCCTCGATCGCGCTCCGAGACGTGCGCCATTACCGACGCCGATAGCGGAGGCCCGCACCGCCCGGTCCTGCCGTCTTCGGCGCCGATTTTGCTGCGAACGCTCGATCACGCTCCGAGAACGCGTGCCGTTACCGACGCCGATAGCGGAGGTTCGCACCGCCCGGTCCTGCCGCCTTCGGCGCCGATTTCGCCGTGAGCCCTCGATCGCTCCGAGAACGCGCGCCCTTACCGACGCCGATAACGGTCGAAGGTAGCGCGGCTTTCGAAGTAGACGATCTCGCCGTCCGGGCGCTTGGCGAGGACGGCCGTTGCCTTGTCGACGGAGTTGCCGCTCACGGGATCGGTGGCGACGCGGAACGAGGGGTCGTTGGCGAGCCGGTCTTTGCACATGGGGCAGCAGCCGAAGTACGTTTTCCCGTCGACTTCAACGGGGATTTGCGGCCGCCCCATGAACTGGTCGTTGACCATGCACACCTCGCCGGGGTTCTCGACGAGCGTGAGCTCGGCGCGTTCGCCGCTGCTTGCAGCGGCGGCGCTCCGGGCTGCGTCCGACGGCTGAGGCGTGACCGCGGCCACCGTGGTGCGACCATCGGCGGGAGGCGCTTCAGAGCTGCTCGGCGCGGAGTTGCATCCGAGAGCGAGGAAGGGAACCGTAAACAGAATTCGGCGCATGGACTCTCCGTGTCGATCAGTTGATGACGACGGCGCCACGGTGCTCGCCGACGCCGCACTGGAACGCGAGCGTGCGATCCTCATCGGCGGGCACGGGCACGCGCACGGGCTCGTTGAGCGGGAGCTCTTTCGTGATCCCGAGCTCCGGGAAGGCGACGGAGGTCGCACACGATTCTTCCGTGGTTCGCGTGAACTCGAGCTCCACGCTTTGCCCGGCCGCGACGGAGACGGACGACGGCGAGAAGCCCTCGTCGTTCACCTCGACCGCGACGCGCCCCGAGGCAGCCGTGCTCGGCGCAGCGACGCTCGACGCACTGCTTGGCGACCGATTGCCGGCCGGTGCCACGATCGCCATCACGGCGACCACGCCCGCCACGACGCCCAGCGTCACCCACGTGCGCCTGCCGCTACGCTCGGTCGGCTCACATTTCTCGCAGGTCATTCCATGCAACTAGGCGGCCACCATGCCTGGCGTGACGGGAGGACGTGACGGGCATCCTCTCGGACGGCGTGCCGCAAAGGATGCACCGTGACGAAGCGCTCGCGTCCGGCCGCACCCTGCAACTGTGCTCCCCGGACATCGCATACGCCACCCGACGGGCTCCTGGGCTCTTCGCGTCGGCCGGCGAAGTCAGCCATTCGCGCCGAACACCGCGCGGTTGATCTTCGCGCACAGGTCCGCATCGTAGCGGAGCGTGGTGCCCTCGAGGCTCACCGCGGGAACGGCACCCATCAACGAGTTCGTCAAGAACACCTGGTGGGGGGCGGGGCGGTTTTCCACGGGCCAAGGGGGGTTGGTCATGTTGGGGCCCCCATCCGCGAGGAGGGGGCGGGCCTCTGCGGCCATGGTGCCCGGCAGTGCGTGCTCCGAAATGGGGAAGCAGGCGGTGTCGCCGAAGATGCAGCAGACGTTTGCGGTGTTGGTCTCGGAGACGGAGCGATCCGCATTGAGGATGAGCGCTTCGTCCCCGCCGTGGCGCTTGGCCCAGTCGCCGGCCACCTTGTAGTACATGTAGTTGAGCGTTTTGTGGCTGGCGAGGGGCGTGTGCCGCACGTGCGGGTACACGCAGAGACGGAGCCCGGGGCGCTCGCTGAGCACCGCGCGGGGAACGTACGGCTTGGCGCTCGCGAAGAGCGACGGCCGCGGGTGACTCGGACTGCGACCCGCTGCAATCAGTTTGACTACGGCAGTCGCCGCGGCGAGGCCGTTCTTTTCGATGAGCTGCGCGATGATGGCGTCCCACGTGACGTCGGGCGGCGGAGCGTCGAAGAACTCCCGCCACGCGCGCTCGAAGCGCGCCACGTGAGCCTCGAGCAAGATGGGGCGACCCGTTTGCACGCGCAGCGTTTCGAAGAAGCCGAAGCCATAGGCGAAGCCTTCGCAATCGAACGGGACCACGGCAGCGCTGGCAGGTTCGAAAGATCCATCGTGCCAAACGATCGCACTGGCGACCTTTTCGTCTTCGATGGTCGCTGCGAGCGCATTCATCAGGGTGCGCCCTTTGTGCAAGGTTTCCTCGAACTCGTGCGCGGGGTCCGAATCGTAGACGACGCCGCTGCCAACGGAGAACAGCACTTTGCCGCCGGTGAAGGTCGCGGTGCGGATCGCGATGGAGAGGTCCAGCGTGCCGTCGAATCCGATATGGCCGATGCTGCCCGTGTACACGTGTCGGCGCACGGGCTCGAGCTCGTCGATGAGCTCCATCGCGCGGATTTTCGGGCAACCCGTGATCGAGCCGCCCGGGAACGTGGCCCGCAACAGGTCGACGGGGCCCAAGCCTGGCTCGAGCTCGCCCTGAACGATCGAAACGAGGTGGTAAACGTTCTGATAGGCCTCGATGCGCTTGTGCTCCACGACGCGCACCGATCGCGGGCGGCACACCTTGCCGAGATCGTTGCGCAGCAAGTCGACGATCATCGATAGCTCCGCGTCTTCCTTGGTGCTTTGCTGGAGCTCCGTGCGCAGCATCGCGTCTTCGCTCGGAGTCTTTCCGCGAGGGCGTGTGCCCTTGATGGGGCGCGTCTCCACGATGCCGTTGCGAAGCGAAAGGAAGCGCTCGGGAGAGGTCGAGACGACGTGGTGATCGCCGGCCTGGATGTAGGCGAAGAACGGGGCCGGGTTTTCGGCGTACATCCTCTCGAAGGCGTCGAAGGGATCTCCGGTGAACGGCGCTTCGAAACGCTGGGACATGTTCACCTGGTAAACGTCGCCGTCGACGATGTACCGTCGGATTGATTCGACTGCCGCGAGGTACTCGGCGCGTGAAAGACGCGAAGTCCATTTGCCGGTCGCGCGTGTCGCCGCCGAGGTGTTGCGCGCCGCCGTGCGTGCGCCGAGCGTGGGCGTGTCGAGCTCCGCCGCCGGCGCGTCGAGCGCCTCCTTGAACCGCGCGACGTCTCGGCGGAGGGCAGTGTCGTCCTCCTCCAACTGCATCGCCAGAAGCGTCGTCGCTCGAGAAACCAGGTCGTAAATTAGGAGGATGCTCGGCGCGACCAGGTGCATCAGCGGCAATCCGAGATCGTCGATGCTCGTTCGCGGCAGGCGCTCCAGGCAATCCTTGAGGTCGTACGCGAGATAGCCCAAAAGGCCGCTGCGGAGAGGCAGCGACGATTCGAAGGCGTTCACTCGGCAATGCTCGAGCACGCGCCTCAGCACCGTGAACGGATCCTCTGCGAGATCCAGGCATCGATCGCCATCGACGACCGTCGTGTGCGTGCGGTATCCCCTCAAGGAGAGCCAGGGATACACCCCGAGAATGTGGTGGCGCGCGCAGTCGTGCTCGCCGCCGCTCAGCAGGGCGACGGTGCCCGGCAGATGAGCGAAGCGGCGCACCACGTCCATGAACGGCTCGTTCAGATCGAGGGACTCGGCGTGCACCCGGATCACCCTTCGGAGTCCCCGGAGGGTCGCAACGACCTTATCCTCCGCGTTCGCGGCAGCGCCGACCTCGGCGTCTCCGGCAGCGGCTTCTCGCGGGGTCATGAAAGCGCGTTCCTCAACCGGCCCGGACGCAAGAAGCTCTCGACCAGCATGAAGCCGGGTTCCTCAACGGGCCCGTACGCAAGAAGTTCTCGATCAGCATGAAGCCGGGTTCCTCAACGGGCCCGTACGCAAGAAGTTCTCGATCAGCATGAAGCCGTGCTGGGTGAGGAAACTTTCGGGGTGGAACTGCACTCCGAAGAGCGGATGGCAAACGTGTTGAATACCCATCGGCACGCCATCCGTCGCCCAGGCGTTCACCCGCAAACGGTCGCTGACGGTCGTGAGCGCGAGTGAGTGGTAGCGCGCCACCGTCAGCGGTTGGGGCACGCCTTCGAAGAGCCCCGTTCCGTCGTGCTGCACGGCGCTCGTTTTGCCGTGCATCGGCACCGGCGCGCGCCCCGTGGTGCCGCCGAACGCTTCGTTCATGCACTGCATGCCGAGACACACGCCGAGAATGGGGAATGCGCCCTGACAGCGCCGAATGAGCTCCGTCGAAATCCCGGCGGCGCTCGGATTCTTGGGGCCGGGGCCCACCAGCACGTAGTCGGGCCGCGCTTGCATCACGTCGTCAACCGAGAGCGCATCCGCCCGGAACACCTCGATGTCCAGATCGTAATTGCGGAACATCTGCACGAGGTTGAACGTGAACGAATCGTAGTTGTCGATGACCAGAAGCTTGGCCGCCATGCTCTTGCCTCGAAGCACGAGCTCACCGCGAGCGACTCTAGCCCAAATTTCCGAATGCGCCGGCGGGGCGACCACACCGCGAAGGCCCTGATGGTTCCCGCGCGCCGCGCGATCGAGCTCGACCTGGCCGCCCGCGGGCGTCACCCGTTGGCCGCCTCCGAACTGCCTACCGAGCCTGAACACGCGAAGCAGTGAGACTTCCTCGAACGGCTCCGCGAGCTTCGTTGCGAAAGCCGCGTCGCTCAGTGAACGTGGGAACGCCAGGCCGTCGCCGACGGGTCCGTCGAGCCAAGGGTGACGCCGTCGGGTTTCGCCGCCACGGGCGTTCGCCGAAGGTGCGCGGCCGGGCGACGACGCGAATGCCGCCGGCGTTCGCCGACGGTGCACGGCCAGGCGACGACCCGAATGCCGCCGGCGTTCGCCGAAGCTGCGCGGCCAGGCGACGACCCGAATGCCGCCGGCGTTCGCCGAAGCTGCACGGCCAGGCGACGACGCGAATGCCGCCGGCGTTCGCCGAAGCTGCACGGCCAGGCGACGACGCGAATGCCGCCGGCGTTCGCCGAAGCTGCACGGCCAGGGGACGACGCGAATGCCGCCGGCGTTCGCCGAAGCTGCACGGCCAGGGGACGACGCGAATGCCGCCGGCGTTCGCCGACGGTGCACGGCCAGGCGATGACATGAGTTTCGCCGACGAAGTCCGCCAAGCAATGAGGTGACGCCGCCGGCGTTCGCGAAGAAGTGCTGGCCGGAAGACGCCCTGGAACCGCGAGCAGCCGACGGAGTCAGCCAAGCGACGGCGCGACGCTGCGGGTGTTTGCCGAAGGCGTCAGCCGAGAGGGCGTGAGCACCGCCAGCGCCGCGCGGAGCAGTGTTTCGGCGCAGGGTGTCTCGGCTGTTTTCAGAACGCGCGCGACG
>QGUH01000242.1 GCA_003242355.1 Pseudomonadota bacterium | reverse complement strand
CCCCCCCCGCTGCAAACGCTCGGGCTCGCTCTCTGCACCCGCGGCCCCCTTTCCGCCCCTCGCAACCGGCTTCGGCCCGGGGTCCCCCTCCTCCACCCCGCCGGCAGTCGTCCCGACGCGACGGACGGCACGCGGGCGGCGCGGGACCGCTTGCTCGACCTGGACGTGATGGGCACGCAGCGAGCCCTGGAAGCCGCGGGGCGCGCGGGAACACGAGCCGTGATCTACGCCTCGAGCGCCGAGGTGTACGGCGTGCCGCAAACGCCCGCCGCGCTCGGGGAAGAATCGGCGACGCGCCCGATTTCCGACTACGGCGTGGTCAAGCTCTCCGGCGAAGATCACCTGTTCGCCTTCGCGGAAGAGGTGGGTGTGCGACCAGTGGCGTTGCGCTTTGCCGCGATTTACGGCCCGGGCGAGCACGTCTCGCGCCCCATTCCCACCTTCTTGCGTGCCGTAGCGAGCGGTCGCGTCCCGGAGATCGTCGGTGACGGCTCCGTGCCGTGCGATCGGATCCACGCCGCCGACGCGGCGCGCGCGATCGAACGCGCGGTGTTCACGGAGGCGCGCGGCGTGTTCAACGTGGCCGACGGCGAGGCACACACGCTCGATCGGCTCGCAACGACGGCCCTCGAGGTCGCAGGTCTTCCCGGAAAACCCGAGCGGCGTCCCTCCACCGAGCGCTCGTTCGGCGTGCACCTCGCTATCCAACGCGCGCGCCGCGTGCTCGGGTTCGAGCCCGAGGTGCGCCTCGAAGCGGGCATGCGCGAAGAGCTCGCGTGGCTGCGAGCCAGTGGCGAGGCGAACGCTTGAGCACGGTTCGCTGGGTGAGCCCGCCGCGACCGGCGGACGTCGACTACGACGAGGCCCGAGTTCCCCCGTTCGAGCTGCCGGACGTGCTCGTTGCGAGCGACGGCACGCGCATCGCTTCTGCGGAAGCGTGGCGGGCGCGTCGCCGCCCCGAGCTGCTCGAGCTCTTTTCGCGCGAGGTTTACGGCAGAACCCCGCCGCCGGTGCCCGTGCGTGTCGCCGTGGCGAGCGTCGACGAGCAGGCGTGCTTCGGGCTGGTCACGCGCCGGGAGCTCGACGTCACGGTCGGCGAGGGGGACGGGAGCGCCGTGCTCCGCGTGCTCGTGTTCGTGCCGCGCGGTGCGCGGGGTCCCGTGCCGGCGTTTTTGGGAATCAATCTCCTCGGCAACCACACCGTGCATCCGGATCCGAAGATCCGGCTCGCCACGGGCTGGGTGCCCCAGAGCCCCGAAACCGGCATTCCCGATCACGAGCCCACGGAGGCGTCGCGCGGCATGCACGCGCGCCGTTGGCCCGTAGAGCTGCTCGCGGCCGCCGGGTACGCGCTCGTCACCGTTTACGCGGGCGACATCGATCCCGACCATCCGTACGCGCGCGAACGCGGGGTCCGATACGCGCTGCGCGACGCCCTCGATCTCGACGCGGGGGACGCCTGGGGTGCGATCAGCGCGTGGGCCTACGGGCTATCGCGCGTCCTCGACGCGCTCGAGCAGCTTCCGGAAATCGACGCGGCGCGCGTCGCGGTGATCGGCCATTCGCGTTTCGGCAAGGCCGCGCTCTGGGCCGCCGCTCGCGACGAACGCTTCGCGCTCGCCGTCGCAAGCGGCTCCGGATGCGCGGGCGCGAAGCTCTCGCGCCGTCGCTTCGGCGAAAGGGTCGCGCACATCACGACGCGCTTCCCACACTGGTTCTGCAAGAACTTCCACGCCTACGCGGATCGTGAGGACGCGCTCCCGTTCGACCAGCACGCGCTCCTGGCGTTGCTCGCGCCGCGCCCCGTATACATCGCGAGCGCCGAGCAGGATCTCTGGGCCGATCCGAAAGGAGAGCTGCTCGCCTGCCTCGCGGCGAGCCCCGTCTACGCGCTCTTCGGGCGCTCGGGAATCGACGTGTCACCCGAGGCGATACGCCTCAACGTGTCGTACGGCGACCACATCGGCTATCACCGCCGCCCCGGGGGGCACGACATCCTCGCCGCGGACTTCTGGCACGTTCTCGCGTTCGCGAGGCGCCACGCGATCCAAGAGAGCGGCGCGTCCCACTGAGTCCGATGAACTGGTCCTGCGTGGCGTCCTGGAACGCCGATCGGTTCGACCGATCGGCGTTCCAGCCTCGTTTCCGTAGGGGCGGCACGCGCCGCCCCTCCCCGCCGAAGTGAATGTAAGAGAATTCGGCGGGGGGCCCCTCCCCACGCGGGCACTCCGTCCGACGCTGTTTTCCGCGTTTTTCGGCGCGTTCCTGACCGTTTGTCACTCTAGCGCTCGGCGTCCTTCTTCGGGTGAACCGTCTTCTGAAATCCACCCGAAGGCACGCGGCGATCGTCGTAGACGACGCCGGCACCCGTTCCGCCTTTCTCGTCTTCGGCGCTGCGATCGAAACGGTGGATGGTCTTCGGCGGCTGGGGATCGCTCAGGGTCTCCTGCTCGAGCTCCTTGCGTTCGTCGGGAACTTGCTTCGACGGCTTTCCCTTGTTCGGCATGCCCGACAACGAGGCAACATTCGAGCCACACGACGCATTTTCGCGCCGGGTCGCTCGCAACCGCGTCACTCCTCGATCGGCTCGACTCGACGCGGCTCTTCGTCGGGAATGGCCCATTCGGGCTTGACCCAGTCCGGATCGGGCTCCGGGTCGCGGTACTCCGGCGGCTCCTCGTAAACGGGATCTTCGCGCTCGGGTCGCTCACGCTCACGAACGGGCGCCGAGCGCTCCGCTCGGTTGCGCGACTCGCGCGACTCCGCGTTCGAACGACGCCCGTTGGCGCCGCCACGCGTCGCGCGCGCGTCCTTTTCGTCGGCGGCGGCGCGGGCGTCGGGCGTTTCGTCGCTCTCCGAGCTCGCGGCGTTCGAAGGCTCCTCGTCGAGGCCCGCGGCGGCTCCCTCCGCCTCTGCTCGCTCCTCGTCTTCTGCTCGCTCGTCTTTCTCGGCCGGCGACGAATCGCCGGGGCCGTTCGCGGAGGGAGCCTCCGCCGACTCTGCAGAGGGCGCCGGCTTCTTCGACACCTGCTCGAAGTCGCCCGGGATCGCCGCGGGCGCTTTCTCGGTGCGCCCGTCCCCCCGCAACACGAGCAGGCCCCCCGCGAGGCCGATTCCGAGCGCGATCGCCGCGACGGCAACGATGCTGCCGAGACCCGAGTGCGACGGCGGCGGCAGCTCGCTCGGCAGCGGCGTCTCGGGCCAGCTCGTCCGCGGCCGCTCCGTGCTCACCGCCACCGGCGGCGGGCCGGCGGCAACGGTGACCGCGGTCGGATCCATGCTGGTCGCGCCCATGCTCGATTCCCGAGCGCTCGAGGGTCGCGCCGACGACGGCGGCGGCAAGCTGTCGGTGGCGGGCACCGTGGCGACGACGACCTCCGGCGCGGGCACATGCGTCTCCCGCAGCTCGACGTCGAGCACGTCGCGCAGCGCGTCCGTCATCTCGCGGGCCGACTGAAACCGCTGGTCGGGGTCGCGGTTCACGGCGCGCAAGAACCACGCGTCGAACCCGATCGGCACCGCGGCCACCTGCGACGGCACGGGAATGTCGCGCACGCAAATCTGCAGCACCAAATCCCCGAGCCCGTCGCTGAAGAACGGCCGCTTGCCCGTGAGGCACTCGAACACGATGACGCCGAGCGACCACAGGTCCGAGCGATGGTCGACCGTCTTGTTCCCCTGCGCCTGCTCCGGGCTCATGTAGTAGGGCGTGCCCAGAATCGATCCGGTTCGCGTGCGCGCGCCCTCCGTCCCGAGCCCGTCGATCTTGGCGACCCCGAAGTCGAGGACCTTCGCGATCTCTTCGTCTTCGTTGTGCACCAGGAACACGTTCTCGGGCTTCAGATCGCGGTGCACGATCCCCGCTTCGTGCGCCCGCCCGATCGCTCGGCCCACGTGGGTCGCGATGCGCACGGTATCGGCCGCCCCCAGGCGCCCCACCCGCTTGAGCCGCTGGGCCAGATTCTCGCCCTCGAGCAGCTCCATCACGATGAACGGAGAGCCCTCGTCCATGCCGTAATCGAGGATCTGGACGACATGCGGGCTGCGCAGCGCGGCAGCGGCCTTCGCTTCCCGCAGAAAGCGCGCCACCGTCTCCTCGTCCGGCACGACGTCGCGATCGATCAGCTTGACCGCGACGGGCGCTTGCAGAATCAGGTGCTCGGCACGCCAGATCGTGCCCATTCCCCCCGCCTCGAGGCGTTGCTCGAGCCGGTAGCGTCCGGCGAGCACGCGCTGCGATTCGAGAGCGGGGCTGCTCATCAGGCACGACCATAGCGCCCGCCCGGCGGGGCTCAAGCTTTCAGCAGTGGCCTGCTAAATGGGGCTGCTCCGGATATGCCCACCGTGAGTTTTGGTATTCCCGACGTTCGGCCACGCACGGGCTCACGGGTCGAGCGTGTTCGGCTGGATGGGTCGAAGATTCCGGCGCTTTTCGCGCGCTTGGTGGCCGCCGAGCTTACGGCCAGCGTGGAACGGAGCGGAGCCGCGACCCTCTGTGTCAGCTTCGCGGAGGAGCTCCGCGAGCCGCTCCGGGCGCTAGCGCGCACGAACGGTATCCCGTGGTGCCTGGTTTCGCTCTACATCGGTGACAATTGCGGTTCCCAAAACGGTGCGCCGGAAGGCGCCGCGCGGGGCGTCATCGAAACGCTCGTGGAGCCCGCCGGCATTCCGCGACCGAACGTTCACGTCCCCCGTAGCGTGGGTGGCGATATCGGCCGGGCGGCGGAGGAGTATGAGGCTTCCTTACCTTCGACCTTCGACGTTCTCGTTCTCTGCGCCGGAGCCGACGGCCGCGTGGCGGGGCTCCTGCCGCACTCCCCGGCCCTCCGGGAGGGGGAGCGCCGTGTGACGCTGCTCCCCGGAGAGGTGCCCGAACGGTACACGCTGACGGGCCGGGCGCTTGCCGCATCCCGGTGCACGATCGTGCTCGCCACGGGGCTCGAAAAGGCGCGCGCCGTGGCGGACGCGCTCGAAGGCGCGATCGATCCAGCGCGCTGCCCGGCACGCCTCGTGCGAGACGCCGTTTGGTTGATGGATCACGAAGCGGCCAGCCTGCTCACGGGTTCGTGGCCGAACGACGTCGGCGCCGAAGCTCCCGCCGAGCGGCCGAACACGCACGAGCCACGCTGACCGCCCGCTGACTGCACATGACACAAAGATGACGGGAGGGAGCGAACGTGAGTGGGACATTCCTCCGGGTGAAGCTCGTTCAGCGCATCGTTTCTGCACCGCTCCCGCCGCGACGCCCCGCCCAATCGCTCGCCGAATATCAGTGGCTCGGGGCAACGCCGTTCATGGTCATGCACTTGTTGCCGTTCGCCGCGATCTGGACCGGCACCAAGTGGCAGGACTGGGCCGTGTGCGCGGCCCTCTACTTCGTCCGCATGTTCGGCGTGACCGGCGGGTACCACCGCTACTTCGCGCACCGCACGTACAAGACGAGCCGCTTCTTCCAATTCTGCCTCGCCTTCCTCGCACAATCGAGCGCTCAGAAGGGGGCGCTCTGGTGGGCGGCGCACCATCGCGCGCACCACAAGTATTCGGATCAGGATGGCGACCCGCACGATGCGCGGCGCGGCTTCTGGTATTCGCACTGCGGGTGGTTGTTCGATCGCACCGAGGCGACCGACTACTCGAAGGTTCGTGACCTCGCGAAGTACCCGGAGCTCGTGCTCCTCAACGTGATGCCGCATCTCGCTCCGGCGGTGCTGGGCATGGCGGTGTGGTTTTGGCTCGGTTGGTCCGGGTTCTTGATCGGATTCGTGCTGAGCACGGTGCTGTTGTGGCACGGCACCTTCACGATCAACTCGCTCACGCACATGATCGGGCGTCGGCGCTACCCCACCACCGACAACAGCCGCAATCACTTCGGCCTCGCGCTGCTCACGCTCGGCGAGGGCTGGCACAACAACCACCACTATTACATGAGCTCCACGCGCCAGGGTTTCTTCTGGTGGGAGCTCGACATCACGTACCTGATCCTCAAGGCGCTCTCGTGGGTCGGCCTCGTTTGGGATCTCAAGGAGCCGCCCGCCCGCGTCTACGATCCCAAGTCGATGCTCCCCGCGCCCCCGGCGCCCGAGCCCCCCCCCCCCGAGCCCCCGCCCCCGCCACGCACCGCGGGGGGCACACCCCCGGGGCCACGCGCGCCCCCCCCCG
>QGUH01000241.1 GCA_003242355.1 Pseudomonadota bacterium | reverse complement strand
GAAAAGTGGTGCCCCGGGGCTCCCGGGTTTCCCCGTTCCCTGCTCGGGAGCGCCCCCCCGAGCGCGATCCCGAAAGCCGTTCCTCCCAAGACTCCCAGGAACCGTGACGCGTTCCTCCGCGCCGCTCTCGCGTCCGGCGTGTCGTCCAACGTCACCGTCGTCTCCGCTCCCGTTGGCTCTGCTGCAGCTTCGCCACCTGGCGCGCGTAGGAAGTCCCGCAGCGCCCGCTCCAGCTCGCCGGCATGCCGGTAGCGTCTCGCGGGGTCGTGCGCCAGAGCGCATCGGAGAATCGCTTCGAGGGCACGAGGAATTTCCCGGCGCTGCGTTCCGGAGACCGGCGCTGCGTTCGAGACGTCGAGCACGGTGTCATCGGGGCCTCCAGCAAACTGCGGAGCAACTCCGGTGAGGCACTCGTACAGGATCGCGCCGAGCGCGTAGACGTCGGCCTGCGGTGTCACGGCCGCGCTGTCCACTCGCTGCTCGGGAGGCATGTACTTGATCGTTCCGACGAGCGCTCCCGTGGACGTGACGTCGGACTGCCCGACTTTCGCGACCCCGAAATCGAGCACCTTGCAGACGTCCCGACCGTCACTCCGTTGCACCACGAAGAGGTTCGCCGGCTTGAGGTCCCGGTGCACGATGCCAGCGCGATGGCCAGCAGCCACGCCGCGACATGCCTGCTCGATCAGACCCACCGCACGCGGTATCGAAAGCGGCCCCTCGTCGACGAGCAGCCGTCGCAGATCCCGCCCGCGAAGGTACTCCATTGCGAAGTACGGCCTACCGTCGGCCAGCACTCCCGAGTCCACGACATCGGCCACGTGCTCACTCTCGAGCGCCGCCATGATCCGCCACTCCCGGCGGAATCGGGCTCGGGCCGTTGCGTCCGCGTGAGCCCGCAGGATCTTGACGGCGAAACGACGACCAAGCCGAACGTGCTCGGCCTCGTAGACGTCCGCCGAGCTCCCGGAAACCATCAACCGGAGGAGACGAAATGCACCCGCGACGTGCGCCGTTTCCCCTTCCCCTTGGGGCGATGCCGCACCCGGTATGCCTTCGTTCGTGCTTTCCCCGAGGCTCATTCCTATTGCGCTCCCCCTCGTTCGGCTTCTCGCAGCACCTCCTGAACGGAGCGGCCCTCGAGGACGCGATACGCGCGCTGCCGGGAAATGCCTGCGGCGCTCGCGGCCCGTTTGAGGTTGCCCCCACTTTCGCGCAGCGCCCGGACCAGCCGCCGCAAATCGTCTTCTCGTCGGCTGCGAGGGCGTGTCCCCTCGTCGTCCGAACATGCCGCCTCGCGCAGCCGTGACGGCAGGTGGCGCGGCAACAGAATCGGCTCGAGTCCGTACAGAACGGCCAAGCGCTTCGCGACGAACTCGAGCTCGCGCACGTTCTGCGGCCAATCGTGCACGCACAAACGCTCTACGAGTCTCGCGTCGACCACCGGAGGCCTCCCTCCGGAGTGCGTCGTCAAGAACCAATCGAACAGAAACGGAACGTCCGAACGGCGCAACCGAAGCGGAGGAAGCTCGACGGTGATGCCGGCGAGCCGTGCGGCGAGATCCTCGCGCAAGCGCCCCTTCGCGACGAGCTCGTCGGGCGAGCAGTGGAAGGCGGCGATCACGCGAACGTCCACGCTCGCCGAGTTGGTGCAGCCGAGCGCAGTGACCCGGCGAGTTTCTATGGCGCGCAAGAGCTTCGCCTGAACGGACGGAGGCAAGTCGCCGGCCTCGTCCAGGAAAAGCGTCCCGCCCTGCGCCGCACGGAAGTACCCGATGCTGTCGCGGTCTGCCCCGGTGAACGCCCCGCGCCGGTATCCGAAGAGCTCCGCCTCGGCCAGAGCCTCCGGCAAGGCGGCGCAGTTCAGAGCCAAGAGCGGCCCGCTCCGTCGGCTCCAAGCGTGGACGGCGTGAGCGACGCGTTCCTTGCCGACGCCGGTCGGGCCAATCAAGACGACCGGCAAATCGCTCTCGGCAGCCCGCCGTACTTCGGAAACGGCGAGAGCAAGCTCAGCCCCTCCGTAGAGCCCCGGAGCGATTTCTTCGAAAAGGGTTTCCGCGAGCTCTTCGAGAACCTCGGCCACCACTCCCACTGCACTTCCGAGCCGCACGACGTCCCCGGGGCGAAGCAAGGCTTCCCCCACGCGATGTCCGTTGACGAACGTCCCGTTCGTGCTGCCGAGATCACGAACTCCGAAAACGCATCCTTGCCTGAAGACCTCCGCGTGCCGTCGAGAAATGCCCTCTCCCTCGATCCGAATGGCGCACTCGGGGCTCCGGCCCACGGAAAGCCGTCCAACGATGCGATCGACCCGTGGGCGGCCCGGATCTACCCACCGAATTACCGTGCAGGGTCTGGCGCACGCGCCCGTCGAACGGTCCTCGAGCCGCTCCGTCGTATCCCTCGAACTCGCCATTCCGCTCCCCTCACTCCAAAAGGAGCCGTGGGGAGATGCTAACACGCCTGGGGGCAGGTCATGCAAGCTCGAGGGCGGCGACGGTCAAGCCGGCCGCCGCATTCGCGTCGGCCGTTCGGAGGAACCTGTTCACGCCCCCGTACCGTACCGTCGTCAGGACGCGAGGCTGCCTGCTCGTCGTCGACGAGCAGCACGCGTTTCCCTACTCCTGGGCCCCCAACGCTGACCATCCATCTGGTTTCCTCCGACCTGGCGAACCGCTACGGCTCCCGGCCGTCCTCGGATCCCTCGTCCCCAGCTCTCGAGGGCACTCGCGGCCCCCCCAATCCCAACATCGCAGCCCGCCCGCGCGAGCATACTCGACGTCGAAGATCCGTCGCCCCGAGCGAGCGCGTGCCCGGTCGAGGTGTTTCAGGGCTCGAGTTGCATCGCGAAGTAGTGGATGAGGCCACGCTTCGGGTGACAGCGGACGTGTCCTCGCCACGCGACGGTGAGGCCCGCTTGCTCCGCGAGCGCGATGTAGCCCCCTTCGTTCCGGCAATGGCGGCCGCGATCGAGACTCGCGAGGAGGTTCTGGATGGGGCGCCCGGGGACGTAACAGACGTCGAGTGTTACGGCTCGGCGGAAGGCGGACGAGCGCTTCATCATCGCGAGCAGGCTGACCGCTTCCTCGTCGGAAAGGTGATGCAACAAGCCAATCAGCGCCACGTGCGTCGGCCTGTACCGTTCGAAGTCCTCCGGCGTGCACGCACGACATTCGAACCGTACGCCGTGGAGCCCTCCAAATCGCTTCTCGGCGGCACGCAGCGCGACGGGATCGGTATCGAAGCCGTAGTAGGCGCGGAAATTCCGGAGGTGCCGGAGGGCTCTCCCAGTCCCGCAGCCCACGTCCAACACGACCGAATCCCACGTGACCCCGAGGCACTCGTAAGCAACGGAGAGGTCAATCCCGCCGACCGGCAAGGGTTGCACGTAGTCGTACACGAACGGGTGCCCGGCAATGCGCTGGTAGAGCGGCCGAGTTGCGAGCCAATGCAAGACGCCCACGTCGACGACGCTTAGCACGGAGCGCGCGTCCCGCACGACGCCTGGTGTCCCCGGGCACGAGGAACTCGAGCAGGAGCTCGCGCCGATCGTCGCACACCTGCGGTTACTCGCCGCGCGCTGCCGTGCCGCGGCGGAGTCGGCACGATACGTGGGCCGAGTCGCCTCCGCGACGTCCGGGCCCAGCAATCCACGACGGTTCCGCGCCGTCGATTGTGGCTTCCGGCGGCTCGGGCTGCCCCTCGGACGGTGTGCGTCGTGACCCGCTCGCCTTCGCATACTACGCTCCGAGCCCGTCCGCGTACTCGACGCCGGAGCCCATGACCACGCCGCACGCATTCCAAATCGAAGACTTCATCGGCGCGCCCAACGGCGAGGGCGAGCAGTACTTCGCCAGCCGACACTTCGCAGACATGGCGGCGATCGACGATCACCATTACTGGCACTTGCATCGCCGCACGGTGATTCTCGATACGCTCGACGACTACGTGCGACGCGGGGCTCGCCTCGTCGAGGTTGGCTGCGGCGTCGGCACCGTCGCCACCTACTTGAACCAGCATGGTCACCGGGTCGACTACGCCGACGTGCATCGCGAAGCCCTCGCGATCGCGGCCGAGCGCGCCCGCACCCGCCTCCCTGCGCAGGACGAGCCGCGGCGTTTCCTGCGGCTGGACGTCACGCAGCACCCACTCCCTGCCGCTTACGAAGGAGCGCTTCTGCTCGACGTGCTCGAGCACCTGCCGAACGACTTGGAAGTGTTGGAGGCACTCACCAACCAGCTCCGTCGCCAAGTGCCCGGCGCCATCGTCCTGTTCACGGTGCCGGCATTCCAATTCCTCTGGTCGCCGTGGGACGACCTGAACGATCATCGCCGCCGCTACACGCGAAGCAGCGCGACGGAGCTCGCGACTCGGGCGGGGCTCACGGTGCTTCGCTCGACCTATTTCTTCTTTCCTCTCTTCTTCGCGGCCAGTGCCGTCAAGGCCACCCGAAGCGTCGCCAAGCGAATACGCCCCGGCACGCAGGCCTCTCGCATGAGCGAGCTCGTGGAGACGAAGAGCCCTCCGCTTCTCAACGCGGCCATGCTCCGCGTTCTCGAGCTCGAACGGAAATGGCTCCGCCAGCGCGACCTGCCCGCCGGCACGTCGTTGCTCTGCGTCGCCCGTGTTCCGAGCTGAGCCAAGGCTTCGGGATTTCGATCACTTTTCGAGGCGCCGGGCGAAATAGATCCGAGCGTCGCTCCGGGCGACCTCTTCGAAGCCATCCAGCTCTTGCGGAGCTTGGGGGCAGGACCGTTCGATGATCGCTCGGTCGGCGGCGGCCACGAGCACGTCGAGGTCGTTCTCGAGGGGGACCCGGGGAGCGGGGTACGTCGGTGGCGGGGTGCCCGGAAGGCGCCAGTAGACCTGAACGTTCAGATCCTCGATGCGGTAGAGACCGCTCGCTGGTTGCCCGCGGCAGCCAAAGTAGAACACCGCCGCCCGTTCCGGCGGCGGTTCGTCGAGCGGAACTTCTGCGACGGACTTTCTGCCGAAGGTCTTTCGATTGAGAAGGGAGCGCGACGCGTACGTGTGGAACACGAGCTCGCCCGCGAGGGAGTCTTCCTCGGAGGCGCGCGCGTATTCCCAGACGACGTGCGTCACCTCGAACTCCTTCAGCTTCCGATGGAGCGCCCGGGCCGACCCCAACGCTCCGTAGCTGATGCCGAGCTGCACTCGGAGCGCGTCCCAAACGGTGCGGGTCCCGAGCCCCGTTCGAAGGTGGTCGCGATGCAAGAGCACGTTCGCGCTCTTCGGAAGCGTACGCCCGATGCTCGCCAGATCCTCGAAAGGCCGCAGGCGCGCCCCGTAGTTCTTGTCGTATCCGCGAGCGAAAAACTCGCTCGCCAATTCGATACCGGATTTGCCGGTCATCTTGTGCAGAGGCCAGAAGACGATGTCGAGGCCCCACACGAGCTGCACCCCTCCGAGAGCGAGCACGCCGACGCGCGCAGCCCACCCCTGCTTCCACGCGAGGACGGCGACGCTGCTGCACACACCCGCCATCAATGGGACCAGCGGCTGCAGATAGCGCTCGTGTTGGAAGAGCATGAACCAGACCGCGATTCCGAGGTGGATGCCGAGAACCAACGCCCAGAGGCGGCGCTTCCAACCCAGGATGACCAATCCGACGAGGCAGAAGGTGAACAGTGATCCAAACGTCGGGAAATCCTTGTGAAAGTCGGGCCAGTTGTAGATGCGAATCGAGTAATCGAACAGCGCCCGAACCAGCCCCTCGAGCTTCTCTCGCGGAGTGCCGGTCGGTACCCAGTTTTGGGAGCTGAAGACCTGATAGAAGTACTCCGAATCCGGAGTCCAGGGCCGCACCTGAAAGTACCTTCGAAGCAGGGGATAGAACGGGTCGCCGTACCACAACCAGTTCTTGAGCCAATGCGGCGTCGAGAGGACGAGCCCCAGGACGACGGCGGTGAGCGGTCCCCAAAACCATCCCTTCGGAACCTCCCGCCGCGAAAGACGACCCGCGCCGAACTGGAGCGAGCGCACGGCGACCGCCGCCATCGGAAACACCGCGGCCACCAGCGCGGGGTATTTGGCAATGACGAGCCCGAAGACCTGGACGACCGGCAGAGCGCAGCCCGAGGGCTGAAGCTCCCCAGAAGCCGGCGCAACGTCACCGAACATTGAATACGCAAAAAGCACCG
>QGUH01000240.1 GCA_003242355.1 Pseudomonadota bacterium | reverse complement strand
GTAACAAGTCCCGCGACTTCCTAGGACTGAGTTTCCGCCGGCGTGCTGGGACGGCGAACGGGGATGATTTGCACGCGCCGCTGGTCCCCTTCGCCGTCGCTTCGGGTGATCACCCCTTCGAACTTGGCGAGGGCGAGATGGACGACGCGACGATCTCGCGGGTTCATCGGCTCGAAGGTGATGATCTTGCCTTCCTCGACCGCCTGCTTGCCGAGACGCCGCGCCATGTTGGCGAGCGAGGTGTCGCGGCGGTCGCGGTAGCCCTCGGCATCGACGAGCACGTGACGCCGCTCCAGGCCCGGGCGGTTCACCACTCGGTGCACGAGGAACTGCAACGCCTGCAGGACCTGGCCCTTCTTGCCGATGATTCGACCGGCGTCACGCCCGGTGATCTCGAGATTGATCTCCCCCTCGGAGCTATCCTCGCGCGGACGGCGCAGACGCACGCGGCAGTCCATTCCCATCTGCTGAACGACGCGCGTCACGAATTCGAGCGCCTGGCGCGCACGCTCGTCGCCGGCCGCGACGTCGTCGGAGCGATCGCGGCGCCGCCGCCGGTCTTGTTTCGCGCCTTTCCCCCCCCGTTTTTGTGACTCGCCCCCGCTCGAAGCCCCGAGCTCCTCGGGGCCCCGACTCACTCCGCCACCATCGTCCGCATCGGAGTCCCACCCGGAGTCGGGGACGTCTTTCATTTCGGTATCGCTCATCGTCACGCTTTACCTTCCCCGAGCAGGCGTCCACCGCCGCCCGAGCGCGAAGAGGGCGAGCCCTTGTCGGATTTCTGCCCGCCCGTGGTCTTGGTGCCGCCACCCTTCGGTCCAGGGCCTTCGTCGACGACCTTCACTTTGATGTCGCCGGAGCCAGAGCCGCCTCCCGGGCGGACGCTGCGCCGCACGTGCCACTCGACCGCTTGCTGCTGGATGATCCCGAGCACGCCGTTGGTGAACATGTATACCCCGAGGCCGGCGGGCAGAAACAGCATGAAAACCGTGAACATGGCCGGCATGAAGTAGAGCAGCATCTTCTGCTGTGCCGGGTCTCCCTGTATCGGCATCAATTTCTGCTGGAGAAACGAAGTTGCGCCGATGATGAACGGGAGGATGTAGTACGGGTCTCCCTTCGACAGGTCGGGGAACCACAAGAAGGGGATGTGATAGAGTTCGACGGCCGTCTGGAGGGTCGTGTAAAGCGCGAACCAGACGGGCATCGACGCGAGCTGAGGCAAGCACCCCTTGAGGGGATTGACGTTGTGCTTGCGCCAGAGCTCCATCTGCGCAAGTCCCTTCTGCTGGGGGTCGTCCTTGAACTTCTCGTTGATCGCGTCGATCTCGGGCTTGAGCTCGCGCATCTTGATCATCCCCTTGATGCCGGGGACGGCGAGCGGGAACAGCAAGATGCGCGCGGTCACCGTGAGCACGATGATGGCGATGCCCCAGTTGGGGATGACGCTGTAGACCTTGAGCAGGAAGGCGACCAATACCTTCGCGATCGAGGAGAAGAAGCCGAGATCGATGAGCTCGATCAGGCGCTGATCCCCGCCTCCCGCTTCGGCGAGCACACTGCGCTCCTTCGGCCCTACGTACGTGAGCACCGAATAGGTCGCGTCCTTTCCGGGAGCGAGCTCTTGCGGCGGATAGGCGAGGCGCGCGCGGTACATCGCGCCCGCGTTCGGATCCGCCCCCTTGTTCCGGTACCGGCGGTGATCCCAGCGGTCTTCGATCTGGAGCTGGCAACTCGGCGTGGGCCCGGACAGCGGCACGAGCGCGTGCGAGAAGTACGCGTTCGAGACTGCCGCGACGGCTGGCGGAGACGGCGCTTCGAACCAATCGCCGCCCGCGCGGGGACCGACCGGGAAGCGCTCACGATCCTCGAAGTCGGAGGGCTCGAAATCCTGCGGGTTGAGGCGCGTTGCATCGCCCTCGCGCGGCACGCACTCGACGTGCGTGAGCAGGGGGCTCACGCGGAACATCCCGCCCCGCACCTCTTCTTCGGTGCGCCAGGCCGTCGTTTCGACGGTGAGCGCGTGTCGGCGCGCATTCGAGGCGAGATTGCGGATCGTCGCCGTCGCGACGAGCTCGTACGGCCGTTCCGTCGTCTTGATGACTTTGCGAAGCTCGACCGAGTCGTTGCGGTAGACGAGCTCGCACTCCTTGCCCGTCGCGCGCACGATCTCGAAATCGACCGAGTCGTAGTCGAGCTGCCGCTCTCCCTCGGGGATCTTCGCGGCGGGATTGTGGAAGTCGAAACGGAGCTGGCGCCGGAGCTCGACGTCGGGCGTCGTCGACAGATCGATCGGTTCGCCGTTTTCGCGATACTTGGCGTCGAGCAGCAAGAAGTGCTTGAGGCTGCCGCCGCGCGTCGAGATGCGCGCGCGGAAGCGCGGTCCCCAGAGATCGCAGAGCTTCTCGGGCGGGCGGCTCGCTCGTTCGGGCAGATGGTTGCCCTCGGGCAGAAGCGGCTGGCGCTCCGTCGATCCCCCGCCGAACAACCTCGGCAGGCCGGTCAACAGCAAGAACACGGCGGCTGTGATGAACAGCCAACGAAGGACGGTACTTCGATCCATGGTAGAAGCGGCCTATCGGGGAATCGCTGGGCGTCCGGTCCCAATCTGACCCCGGGTCGCCGAGTCGATCGGCCCGGAGCGTCGTTCCGGGCGGATGTACGTCATGACAGTCGGGGTGCCGAGGCCAGAAGCGCCCATCCTGGAGGATTTCGCCTGCCCTCACCCCGGGTGGGGGGCGGATGAGCCCTGGGGCACTCGGGGCGGAGGTTACTAGCACCGGTCGCGCCGCCTGGGGTAGCCCAGCGCAGCCGAATGTGGCCTCTCGGCCGGGCCAGGGCCCCCGGGACGCCCCCGTTCGGCTCCCGCGCGCTTCTGCCCGGCCCCGGCGGTCGGGGCGGGTTGCTCTCGGGCCTTGCTTCGGAAACCGGGAGTCTGCAACGGTCGGAGGCATGTACGACGAGCGCTTCGTGCCCGTCTCGCCGCGGCACTCGGTGCGCCTCGCGCAGGAGTACGTGCACCTTTTGGAGCGCCCGCCGAGCCGCGATTACATCGTGCGGACGATCACGCGGCGCGAAGCGAACGGCCTGCCGTTGATGGCTGCCGAAATCGTCATTGCCGGGCGCGAAACGCGCGATCGCTTTCCCCTCGCGGCAAAGTACCCGCTGCACTTCCGCAAAACGTATTACCCCGGGCGGCTCCACGGCGACCCGCGTGAGGAATACGAGCGTCAGGCCGAGGCGAGCTCGCTGCTCGGCGCGCCGCCTCCGATCGGGTTCACGGAGGACACGTTCCGAAGCTGCCTGGTCCCAGGGATCCCGTACAGCCGTCTCTCTCCGTTCGACGACGCCGGTGAAGAACAAAACCTCCGCAAGGCGCGCGAGCTCTCGCTGGCCGTCGCCGCCGGGCTGTTTCGGTTGCTCGAGCAGGGGTTCGAGCGTCTCACCGCGCTGCACCGGGGCGGGATCGTGCATGGTGACACGCAGCTCCACAATTTCATCGTCTGCCCCTCGCCGCTCGAGATGGTGATCATCGACTACGAAGGCGCGGCTCGGAAGGAGGCGCTCAGCGACGCGGTTTGGCGAACGCGGTGCGCCGAGGATTTCGCGCCGTTGCTTCGCGAGAGCGTTTTCCTCCAGTGCCGGCTCGGGCCTCAACCCGGCGTGCTCGCGGATACCGCCTGGGATCGTCTCGACGCGACTTTCGAAGACCCGGAGCGCTTCCGCGCCGAAATCGAGCGTCCGCCGGGTCTCGGCCAAAGCTGAGCCAAAAAAGGAAAGCTCCCACCGGTTCGCACCGGTGGGAGCTCTCCGTGGGCCCGGGAGATCGGCTCAGCGGACGAACAGCATCTCCTGATAGGTGGGCAGCGGCCAGAGGTCGTCGGCGACGATCCCCTCGAGCGCGTCGGCCGCCGCGCGGACCTTCAAGAGCGCCGGCAGGATCACGTCCCGGCAGTGCTTGGCCTCTTCGAGCACCGAGCCGGCCGTGTGCGCGCTCGCGCTCTCGAGCGCCGCGATGCCGCTCGTGAGCTCGCCGATCTTCTGCGTGACTTCCTCGAGCGCCTTCGTATCGGGGGTGAGCCCCGCGCTCTTCAGGGCCGCCGCGGACTCCGCGAGCTCGCGCTGGTAGCGCACCGCCGCGGGCAGGATCATCGTCTTCGCGATGCGCGTGCCGATCTTCTGCTCGACGGCGATCGTCTTGACGTACTGCTCGAGATAGATCTCGTAGCGGCTGTGCAGCTCACGCGGGGTGAGCACGTTGTACTTGTCGAACAGCTTGACCACCTCGGGCTGCTCGAGCGCCGGCAGCGCATCGACGGTGGTGCGCAGGTTCGGCAGGCCGCGCTTCTCTGCCTCCGCGTGCCACTCTGCGGAGTACCCGTCGCCGTTGAAGATCACCGAGCCGTGCTCGGCGATGATCTGCGAGAGCAGCTCCTGGATCGCGGCGTTGAGCGGCTTGCCCGACTGCACCGCGTTCTCGAGGCGCGTCGCGATGTAGTCGAGCGACTCGGCGATCGTCGTGTTGAGCACGACGAGCGGTCCCGAGATCGATTGACCGCTGCCCACGGCGCGGAACTCGAACTTGTTCCCGGTGAAGGCGAAGGGGCTCGTGCGGTTGCGATCCCCCGCGTCCTTCGGCAGCTTCGGCAGCGTATCGACGCCGATCTCGAGCGTTCCCTTGCTCTTCGACGACTTGGCGCCGCCGGCGCGGATCTGGTCGAACACGTCCGAGAGCTGCTCGCCGAGGAAGATCGACATGATCGCGGGCGGAGCCTCGTTGGCGCCGAGCCGATGATCGTTGCTGGCGGAGGCGATCGAGGCGCGGAGCAGAGGCGCGTACTTGCTGACCGCGCGGATGACGGCGGTGCAGAAGACGAGGAACTGCGCGTTCTCGTGCGGGGTGTCGCCGGGGTCGAGCAGATTGCCCTGCGTCGTGTTGCCGAACGAGAAGTTGAGGTGCTTTCCGGAGCCGTTGACGCCGGCGAAGGGCTTTTCGTGCAACAGGCACACGAAGCCGTGCCGCTCGGCCACCTTGCGCATCGTCAGCATCACGAGCTGCTGGTGATCCGAGGCGATGTTCGCGCTCTCGAAAATCGGCGCGATCTCGAACTGACCCGGGGCGACCTCGTTGTGGCGCGTCTTGACGGGGATGCCGAGCTTGAACAGCTCCTGCTCCATCTCGACCATGTAGGCGAGCACGCGCTCGGGGATGGCGCCGAAGTAGTGGTCCTCGAACTCCTGACCCTTCGGCGGCTTCGCACCGAACAACGTGCGGCCGGTCGCGACCAGGTCGGGTCGCGCGTAGTACAGCTTGCGATCGACGAGGAAGTACTCCTGCTCGGCGCCTGCGTAGGAGACGATGCGATCCGGGTTCTCGTGCCCGAAGAGCTTGAGCACGCGCTGCGCCTGCAGGTTCAGCGCCTGCATCGACCGCAGCAGCGGGGTCTTCTTGTCCAGCGCCTCGCCAGTCCAGGAAACGAACGCCGTCGGGATGCACAGCGTGGTTCCGTCGAGGATGTACGCGGGGCTCGTGACGTCCCAAGCCGTGTAGCCGCGGGCTTCGAAGGTCGCGCGGATGCCGCCGTTCGGGAAGCTCGAGGCGTCGGGCTCGCCCTGGATCAGCGCCTTACCGGAGAACTCGGTGAGCGCGCCGCCCTCGCCATCCGGAACCAGGAAGCTGTCGTGCTTCTCGGCCGTGAGGCCGGTGAGCGGGAAGAAGACGTGGGCGTAGTGCGTGGCGCCTCGGCTCACCGCCCAGTCCTTCATGGCGGACGCCACGACGTCCGCGATGGCCGGGTCGAGCGTGTCGCCTCGCTCGATGGTCCGCTTCAGCGAGCGATACACCTCCTTCGGGAGATGGGCCTTCATCTCCGCAAGGCCGAACACATTCGTGCCGAAGAGCTTGTCTGCGGGGACGCCGTTCTTGTCCGACCGCACCGGGCCCTTTCCATCCACAATAGAAGAAACTGCTTGCTGACGAACCGTACTGCCGATCATGCGCTTTCCTTTTTTTGGAGGCGCGGCCAAGCGCCCGACCGGGGGGGTTGTAGCACCCGACTATTTCCGGACATCGACATCCGTGTTTCCGGATGTAACAAGAGTCGGTCGGTCAGTGGGCCAGGTGTGGTCGCTCTGCGCTCCTTGGGGGGGGAGGGGGGCTCTTGGGGGGG
>QGUH01001250.1 GCA_003242355.1 Pseudomonadota bacterium | reverse complement strand
GGTTTTTATCTCCTGGCCCCGTTTCGGGTTACAACAAAAGGGATGAACCTGGGCTTTCGGAAGTTGCCGTGGGTTTGTGGCTTGGCCCCTCTGCCCGGCCTGCGGCGGTCGCTCCTCCGCCGTCCCGCATCGATGCCGAGCAGCTGCGCGCTCGTCTCGAAGCGCTGGCCGGGCCCACATCCGAGCCGGAGGCGACGACCGCGTCCGAGCCCAGCGAGCCCAGCCGTGACGACGAGCCCCAGCGTGGGCCCGCGCTGCTCGATCGACCGCAGCCCGTGCGGGCCATTCCGGGGAACGAGTCGTCGCGCTCCGAGCCTGCCGTCCAGGCGCCCACGAGCGAAAGACCAGTCGTTCCTACCCTGACGTCCTCCGAACCGAAACCCGGACTCCCCGTTCGCGGTCTGCCGCTCTGCGTGGAAGAGCACCTCGGGGCTCGGAAGGCCCGTCCGCGATCGTTCCCGAAAGTCCAGAGCTGAAGTCGAGCCGCGCACGCAGGCGTTGCACGCCGCGCCAGCGAGTTCGCGGCGTGCAGCGCGCACTCGCGGTCGTTCCTACGGTTCAAAGTCGAAGACGAACCTTGCACGCGCGGCGTTCTCGCCGCGCGTGCGCGTCCTTCGCGAGTACGGCGGTAGACGAGCCTTGCACGCGGGGCGTTGAGCCCTCTGCGAGGAGTGTGCGGCCTGGAATCTGCATTTGGTTGGGGCGGGGCGGCTTCGTTGCCGCCCAGGAAGCCGAAACGAGGGACAGCATGGCAACCACCGACGTTCGCGACACGACGGTTCACAAGGTCACGTCCGCTTACTCTCCCCGCGGCAGGATGGGACAGAAGTACCTCGCGTCCGGCAAACGCGTTTCGATGCGGCTCTGGGAAGAAGCTCCGGGTGGCGACGAGACACCGCACCGGCGCGACTACGAAGCGGTCGGCTACGTCGTCTCCGGACGCGCGGAGTTGTACATCGAAGGACAAAAACTGCTTCTCCAGCCGGGGGACAGTTGGGTCGTCCCGAGCGGAGCGGAGCACTACTATCGTGTGCTGGAGACGTTCACGGCCATCGAAGCGACGTCGCCACCCGCGCAGGTGCACGCACGCGACGAGCGCTGACGTCGGCGAAAGACTCGCCAGAGAGGAGAGGTGAATGGCATTCGCGATTCGATCGAGCGCGTTCGCGCCGGGAGGCCAGATTCCGTCCCAGTTTACGTGCGAAGGGCAGAAGCTGTCGCCAGAGCTCTCGTGGTCCGACGTGCCGCAAGAGGCGCGTGCCCTCGCTTTGATCGTGGACGATCCAGACGCGCCGGATCCCGCGGCGCCGCTCCGCGTCTTCACGCATTGGGTGCTCTACAACATCCCGCCCGATGCGCCCGGTTTGCGCGAGGGCGTCACGCCGAGCTCGTTGCCGGCGGGTACGCGCCTCGGCGTCAACGACTACGGTGACGAGGGATGGGGGCCGCCCTGTCCGCCACGCGGGCGACACCGTTACGTTTTCAAGCTCTACGCGCTCGACGCGCCGCTGCCCGATCTCGGGCGTCCCACCAAACCCGAGCTCGAACGGGCCATGCAGGGTCACGTCCTCGCCGAAGCTCAACTCATCGGCACCTACGAGAAGCGGCACCACGTCCGGCGTCATCATCCCCAAATCTAGCCTTGGAACGTCAGAGTAAGAGGTAGAGGGCATTCTTACACACATCTAAGCCGCCCGAGAAAGAGAAAGATGGAAGATCGGGGGGTACCCAA
>QGUH01000239.1 GCA_003242355.1 Pseudomonadota bacterium | reverse complement strand
GTTCTCCGCCGCCCTGCACCCTCGGCCCGCCGCCGGAGGGTGATCCGCGCGACGAGCCGTTCACCGCCGACCTCTCCGTCGCGGAGCGCTGCGCGTGGCGCGGCGCGCAATAGGGCGGGGCCTTCGATCGAGCTGCCGCGTGACGCCGACAGACCCCACGCGGGAAAGACGTCTGTGAGGTGGCGACCGATGCTCGGCGTTCACTCGCGGAGGAGGTGCTTGGCGATGACCATGCGCTGCACCTGGCTCGTACCCTCGCCGATTTCGCAGAGCTTGGCGTCGCGTAGGTGCCGCTCGATGTCGAACTCGCGCGTGTAGCCGTAGCCGCCGTGGATCTGCAGGGCATCGTTGCACACGCGGGTTGCGACCTCGCTGGCGAACAGCTTCGCCATCGAGGCTTCGGCCGTGTAGCGGCGGCCCTGATCGGCGAGCCAGGCCGCGCGATAGGTGAGCAAAGCAGCCGCATCGAGGTCCGTCCGCGCGTCGGCGAGCAACCACTGGATGGCTTGAAAATCCGAGATCGGGTGGCCGAACGCACTGCGCTCCTTGGAGTAGCGCAGCGCCATCTCGAGCGCGCCCCGCCCCAGACCGAGCGCCATCGCCGCGATCGAGACGCGGCCCGAGTCGAGGATGCGCATCGTGTCGCGGAACCCCTGATCCACCTCGCCGAGGCGTTGCGCGTCCGGCACGCGCACGTCGTCGAGACGCACCTCCACCGTGTCGCTCGCGCGGCAACCGTACTTCTCGATCTTCTTTCCCACCGAATAGCCGGGGGTGTTCGTCTCGACGACGAAGGCGGTGATCCCACGCTGCGCCGGCACGTCGAAGTTCGTGCGCGCGAGCACGACGCAGAAGCCGCCCACCGACCCCTGCGTGATGAACATCTTGGTGCCGCGAATCACCCACTCGTCGCCCTCTCGGCGCGCCGTGGTCTTGAGCGCCGCGCTGTCGGAACCGGACCCAGGCTCGGTGAGCGCCCACGCGGCAAGCCACTCGCCGCGCGCCGCCCGCGGCAGGTACTTCTGCTTCTGTTCCTCCGTGCCGACGGCAAGGATGTGACCGGTGCCGAGACCGTTGTGGCTCGCGACCGTGAGCGCGAGCGATCCGTCTACGCGGGCGATCTCTTCCACGCAGAGCGCATAGGCGAGCATGTCGAGGCCGGCTCCGCCGTATTTCTCGGGAACGCGAATCCCGAGAAGGCCGAGCTCGGCGAGGCGCGGCACGATTTCGTGCGGAAAACGCTCCTCACGATCCCACTCGCGCGCGCGCGGCGCGATTTCACGCGCAGCGAACTCACGAACCGTGTCTCGGAGGAGGCGGTGCGACTCGGGTAGATCGAAGTCCAAGGGACTCCTTTGATGTAGCGGAGCCAGCGCCTGCGCGCAAAACGGGAAAAGGAACGCTCACTTCGTCGGGTTGGAAGCCGACGCACCCGAGGAAAGGAGCGCTTGCAGCTTGAGGAGCTTCTGCGAGGTCGAAAGGCGCGGAGCATCGACGCCTTCTTTCGCGAGCTGGAACGCCTCGTCTCCCACACCAGCGACCACGTTTCCCACACGTCCCACCACCCACTCGGCTTTCGGCGCTCCATCGCTCTCGCGAACCTTCACCACGTGCGCGTCGTATCCCGCTCCCTTGATGCGGTGTGCCCCTTCGAGCCGGCTCAACGTGTGGAGCGTGTCCTTCGCGGCCTCCTCGTCCCCGCGAATGCCCACGAGCGCGCGGTAACGCTGCTTGCCGTCCACGTAGAAGCCGAACGCTCCGCGCCCTGCTCCGGAAACCCCGAACAGATCGCGATACTCGTAGTGAACGCCCGAAGGAACCCGATTGGCTTCCGGCAAGCGGGCTACAGCGGCAGGCACCGTCTTCTCGCCGGGAAGCCGCTCGCCGAGCGCCTTGGCGATGACCGGCAACACGCGCGCGCTGCTCGCCTTGAGCTGCTCGGGCGATTCGAGCTCGTGAACGTACCGAAGCTCGGCCACCATCTCGCCGCGGTAGACCGTCGCCATGCCCGTGCCCAGGGCCGCAGCTGCACCGGCATCGAGCGGAGCCGGCGCGGCCTCGAGCGGATCGCCGTCGGCCACGACGCGCTTCGTGAAGAACCCGTAAGCGGCCTCGGGAGAATCGAACCGGGAGAGCGTCACGGCAACCGTTCCCGGCGAGCCTTGCCCATCGATGTACTGAAGGGTGACGACGCGCTCGAGACCGAAGCGCTTGTAAATCTCGCACTCGCCATCGAAAAGGTCACACACGGCCTCCAGCGGAGCGCCCGCTTGCTCGCCGAAGGTCTTCACCTCGCCGTGCGGATCGATACAGTACTCCCCGGCGATCCGCGGCAGGTGCGGCGCGCTGACCGGATCCTTCACCGAGCCGCCTCCCGAAGCGCACGCTCCTGGCTGCGAGCTCGCGACCGGGGGCGGGGGTGGGGCGGCGCCTTCGTTGGGGTCCGGGGACTTCTTGCACGCTGCGAGAACGACGACCAACGAGAGCAAGCTTTGTCGATGACGCATCATGTGAGTCTTTCGCCTCCCCTTCCCGCGCTCGCCGCACCATAGCCGCGCGCGGCCGCCGGGCAAAGCCCACCGCACGCGGACTCTGCAACGGTTGCAGAGCCGTGCAACGGTTACCGACACCCGCGCGGAAGGGGCCCGGATCTGCCGGGATTTGGCGGCGGTGGCTCCACGACCGCCCGGGCACATCCCTTGCTCTTCCGGGGCCAGTCCCCGTGTCCGACCTTCCACCCCAGCTCGCCTCGAGGCTCCGCTTCGTGCGTCCGTCGCGCGGCTTCACTTTGGTCGAGCTCCTCGTGGTGGTGGTGCTCGTGGCGATCTTCGCGACCATCGCGGTTCCGGGCGTCGTCGAGCGCTTTCGGGAGCGGCGCTCTTCGGAGGCCGCCCAGCGCATCGCGGCCCTGTACCGCTCGGCCCGCATGCGCGCGCTCGGTCGAGGCGCCGCCGTGCTCGTTCGCTTCGCTGACGACCGGTTCACGGTGTACGAGGCGATTCAGGGCCCGGCGGCGACCAACGCGAGCTGCGCGCTCCTGCCATCCGCGAGCTGCTTGACGCCCGATTGGGCGAATACGGCGAACCGCCGTCACGAGGTGACGACGTACTCGCCGGGGAGGCTCGCCGAGGGCGTCACCGTGTCGGTGAACGGCGGGGCAACGGCGCTCGACGTCTGCTTCACGCCGATGGGACGGGCCTATTCCCGTTCGTCCCCGACGGATACGCTCGCGCCGCTCACGTCCGTGCTCACCGCGACGGTTCAGCGCGGAAGTCACGGGCTTTTGCATCGAGTCACCGTGCTGCCGAACGGCATCGCTTCGGTTTCCGCGGAGGCGCCATGACGCCTGCACCGAGGCCGATTCGCGGGCGCATCCAGAGGCGCGTCGCTCGCGCCGGATACACCCTCATCGAGCTTCTGATGTCGCTCGCCATCCTCACGATCGGCGTGACCGGGGTGGTGGCGATGCAGAAGGTGACGATCTCCTCGGGCCAGCACGCGCGCGACCTGGCGATCGCGACCCAAGTCGCACAGGCGTGGATCGATCAGCTCCGCACCGACGCGCTCACCTGGAATCACCCGTCAGCACGCCAGGCAACGAGCGATCTCGACCAGACGATCTGGCTCTCCGCGCTCGTCGGCAACGATTCCACGGATTTCATGCTCCCCGCTTGGAGCGACGCTCGCAAGTTCGGTCCCGCCTTCGACGTGCAGGGAAAGCCGGTCGACGTCTCGGACCCGGACAACGTCCCGCACGCGCGCTTCTGCACGCACATCCGGCTGTCGTGGCTCTATCCGGAAACGGAGCCCATGCTCGGCAACGGGCTCATCCGCGTCGAGGTGCGCGTCTTCTGGCCGCGCGACGGCGTCGCGCCGCTCGACGGCAACGACGTCTGCGGCGGAGCGCCGGACGCAGTCGGGGCCGCCACCGATCGCTACCACTTCGTCTACAAGGTCTCCGCCGTTCGGCAGAACACGGCGCCATGACGACGCTCTGCACCCAAACGCTGCTTGCCTCCTCTGCCCGCGCGGGCCGTCGCGGCTTCACGTTGGTCGAGCTGCTCGTGGCGCTGACGGGCGGGCTCTTCGTCTCGATCGTGGTGTTCACCCTGGCGCGCGACGCGAGCCGCTTCTACCAGCGGGAAGGGCGCATGGCGGGCACCACCCTCGCCGCCATTTCCGGGTTCGAGCGGCTGCGGGCCGACATCGCGCGCGCGGGGTTCCTGGCGTCGCCCAACGTGCAGAGCGACCCCTACGTGTGCAGCCGCCCGGACTCCGGCGCGCCGGCTCTGCTGCGCAATCTGGCCGCCGTGCGCATCACCAAGGGCGGCTCGCCCGACAACGACGCCCTCGAAGACAACTCGCTCGATCCCGACAGCATCGTGCTCGCGGGCGCCTATTCGTCCGCGGACGAGTTCCCCGTGCGCACCGTGTTTCGCAATGCCGACGACACGTACACGGTGTACCTGCAGGAAGATTCCGGCGCGATGGCCCGCCTCGGCTACGCCGCGGCGACCGACAAGGCCGCGCTGCTCGCGTCGGTGTTCACCGTGGGACGCGCAGTGCGCATTCTCGACAACGAGGGCCGCCAACATTACGGGCTCATCGGCAACGTCGTCGTCGGCAGCAGCGGCAACGAGCCGCGCATCGTGCTCTCGAGCCGAGTCCCGCTCCTGTTCCGACGCGATTCGTCGAATCGCTTTTGCGGCCTCAAAGGGCTCGAGACGGGCGCGACGATCAACGTCGTGAACTTCATTCGGTACGACATCCGCTCCCTGTCGGGCAACGCGAACTACGCAGCGCTCTACGCCGCACGCGCCGGCCTGCCCGGCGAGAGCCAACGAACGGAGCTCGTGCGCGCCGAGCTCGACCCTTCCGACGCCGAAGGCGACGCGGTGCTCACCATCGACGACGTGCCGCTCGAGGAGCTCGTCGCGGAGTACGCAGTGGATCTCGACTTCGAGATCGGCGCGGTCACGAACGGCCCGACGGAGGAGCCCGTGGTCACGCACCTTACGGCGAGCGATACGGCGTTCGGGAGCTTCACCGGATCCGGCACGCTCCCGCACCGCATCCGCACCGTCCGCGTGCGGCTCGGTGTCCGCTCGCGCGAAGCGGACCGGGACGCGCCGATCGGCTCGGTCCCGGGTGTCGCACCGGGGCTCTACCGCTTTCGCATCGCCGACAGCAAACCCGAGTACGCGCGCGTGCGCACGCTCTCCGCGGACGTGCTCTTGATGAACCAGGCGGGGGTAACATGGTGAGCGGGCGCCTCCGACGACCCCCGATGCGCCGCCGCGAGCGCGGCGCCGCCGTGTTCGTGGTGGTGATGGCGATCACCCTGCTCACGGCCGTAGGGTTGTTCGCCGCGCACTCGGCCACGCTCGTCGATCAGGCGTCGGGCCACGCCCGCCTCGCCCGCCAGACGGTCTCCCTCGCCGAATACGGAACCTTGGCGGCCGCTGCCGAGCTCGGCTCGGGCGCCGCGGACGCCTACGTGGCCGAGCTCTCCGCACGCACCGAGCAGTGTCGCGCCAACGTGGGCCGCCTCACGGAAAATCCGCCCTGTTACAAGCTGTTCTTGGACCAGCTCGACGGCAGAACCCGTGCGTTGGCCGACGCCGCGTTGCTCGAGCCCAAAGGGAGCGACGGCACACCGGGCAGCCTCGGGACGAGCGATGCCCTCGTCGGGGACTTCGTCGTCGAGCTGACCGATCCTGGCCCCACGGGTCGGCCCGTCGCGGGCACCGACGCCGGCGGCACGGGAACCGCCTTCCGCTACCTCAAGGTCACCGCGACCACGACGGCGCAGGTGCGTACGGGCAACGCGTGCACCGAGGGAGTCGCGAGCATGACCTCGGAGCAGTCCTTGCGGGCTCAGCTCCTCATCGGACCGCTAATGCCATGAGCCGTCGAGACCCATCCCATCGAACCAGCACACGAGCGCGACGCCGTTCTTCCACGTGCCTCGCGACGCTCGCCGCCGTGCTCGGCATCGTGAGCGCCCCCGAGCACGCCCGGGCGCAGGCGGACGTCAATCCGCCGCTGCCCAACGTGATGCTGCTCGTGGATACCTCCGGCTCGATGGAGTACAAGATCGGCAGCGACCAATTCCCCGTGTGCTCGCCGGCGGGAGGTCAATCGAGCACGGAGAAGAGCCGCTGGATCGAGCT